>NZ_WYEU01000005.1 GCF_015143595.1 Sneathiella sp. P13V-1
CGATGCCGGAAATGATGTTCTGCGCGGTGATAACGGTGCTGACACCATGTATGGTGGCCTAGGTAACGACGACATGCGCGGCGGCGGTGACGACGATCTGATGTATGGTGATGGCGACCATGACCTGATGTATGGTGACGGCGGTGCAGATACCATGTCAGGTGACGCAGGCAACGATCGTATGTTCGGCGGCACAGGTAATGACCTGATGTCAGGCGGCGAAGGCAACGATCGTATGTTCGGTGGAGACGGCAACGATTTGATCGTTGGTGGTTCCGGTAACGATGCTCTTTATGGTAATGACGGCGGCGACACCATGTCTGGTGGTACCGGCAACGACTTCATGGAAGGTGAAGCAGGCAATGACCTGATGTATGGCGGTGCAGATCACGACGCCATGTATGGTGGAGGCGGTGCAGATACCATGTCAGGTGACGCAGGCAACGATCGTATGTTCGGCGGCACAGGTAATGACCTGATGTCAGGCGGCGAAGGCAACGACTTGATGATCGGTGGTGATGGAAATGACCGTATCTGGGGTGACGATGGCGCTGACAGCTTGGCTGGAAACGATGGCAACGATACTATAAATGGTGGCGACGGTGCCGATATTATGTACGGCGGTACTGGTAATGATGTTATGGGCGGCGGTGCCGGTAATGATGTCATGAACGGTGGTGCTGATGATGACCATATGTCTGGTGGTTCCGGTAACGATCTGATGTTCGGTGAAGACGGCGCAGATACAATGGGTGGCGGTGAAGGTGCTGACACTATGTATGGCGGCGAAGGCGCTGATCACATGTCTGGTGGTGACAATGCTGACCTGATGTATGGCGGTATTGGTGACGATACAATTGCTGGCGGTGCCGGTGATGACGTGATGTATGGTGACGAAGGCAATGACCGTATGCTAGGTGCTGCAGGTGCAGATACCATGTATGGCGGTGCCGACAGCGATACCATGTATGGCGGTACTGGTGATGACGTAATGTCAGGCGGCGAAGGTGCTGACCTGATGTATGGTCAAGCTGGTAACGACGATATGTCTGGTGGTGCCGGTGCCGATACCATGTATGGCGGTGTTGGTAGCGCTGACACCATGAGCGGCGGTGAAGATGCTGACGTGATGTATGGTGACAATAACGCTTCTGCCTCTGTTGGCGATGACGATGTCATGTATGGCGATGCCGGTGATGACAGCATGTATGGCGGTGGCGGAAACGACACCATGTATGGCGGCGAAGGTAATGACCTGATGGAAGGTGGCTTCGGATCTGACACAATGGATGGTGGCTCTGGTGAAGACACCCTACAAGGTGGCCGTGGTTCCGATGACATGGATGGTGGCTTCGGTGCTGACAGCATGACAGGTGATCGGGGTAACGACACAATGGATGGTAGCTTCGGCAACGATACACTATCCGGTGGCCGTGGTTCCGATGACATGGATGGTGGCGATGATGATGACCTGATGTATGGTGATCAAGGTGCCGATACACTATCCGGTGGCTTCGGTGACGATGTCATGTATGGCGGCAGCGGTGCTGACGACATGAATGGTGGCTTCGGTGACGATGTCATGTATGGCGGCAGCGGCGCTGACGACATGAATGGTGGCTTCGGTGACGATGTCATGTATGGCGGCAGCGGCGCTGACGACATGAATGGTGGCTTCGGTAACGATGACCTCTATGGTGGATCCGGTAACGATACGATGAGCGGAAGCTTCGGTAACGATCTGCTCCTCGGCGGTACAGGCGATGACAGCCTGAACGGTAGCTTCGATAACGATACGCTCGATGGCGGTGCCGGTTCTGACACGATGTCAGGTGGCAGCGATGACGATGTCATCCGTTGGACAGCATCTGAAAATGCGGCTGGTGATGCCGACATCGCGGATGGTGGTTTCGATACGGATACTTTGGAATTGTACTTCACAGCGGCAGAGTTTGCGGCAAATGAAGATGCAATCGCTGAGTTCGCCAACCGTGTAGAAGCTGGTCAGACAGCAACATTGGATATCGATGGACGTACAATTACTGCTTCCAATATCGAAAATGTAGCGGTCCATGTGGATGGTGTTGAAGTTCCAGTTCTTCTGGATGATGCCTTCACAACGGACGAAGATACTGATCTTGCTGCTTCTATCGTAACCGGTCAGGCCCCAACTTGGGATCAGGACTTCATTCCAAATGACGGTGATACAGTCTTTAACGCACCTGGTGCGGTGACATTGACTGTTCCTCTGTCAGGTGTGATGTCTCCGATCACGTTTGCTGCGGGTGACTGGTCACCAGCGGGTGCCGGTATCTGGACATTGGATCTTCTGGATGGTTCCGATAATTACGGTACGCTGACATTCGATGCTTCGAATGAAGAAAGCGCGACTGTAAGCCTGGATATTCCTGACGCAGCTAACTCTGCATGGGAGCCAATGGATGATGATGGCGATGTAGGGACAGTTGTCTTTAACTACTCTGCTGATGTCGAAGGTACAGAGAGTGCGACAGTGACCATTAATGTGAACGGTGTAAATGATGCGCCGGTTGCAGAAAATGATGTGGTCATTACGAACACACTCGAAACCATCTACATTCCAAAATCAGCTCTGTTGGCAAATGACAGTGATGTGGACGAAACTGATGTGCTCTCTGTTGAAAGCGTGACAACGCCAGCAGTTGATTTCGATGATGACTTCGTATCCCTGCCAGGTGACAACCGTATCGTGAACGGAAGTTTCGAAGATCTGTCTACTGCTGATGTGAACGTACAGCACGGTAGCAGCTGGGCAACATATCACAGCCTGCCAGGTTGGAATGTTGATACATTAGCCTCCAACGCTCCGATCGAACTGCAGTTCGGTGGAACAGGTGGTCAGAATGCTCAGGACGGTAATACGAAGATGGAAATCGACTCTCATGATGAGGGCGGATACACATCAAGTAATGCTCACGTCTATCAGGATGTTCCAACAACTCCAGGTGAGAAACTGACACTTAGCTTCTGGTACTCACCACGGACAACAACAACAACGAACGGTGTTGAAGTCTACTGGAATGGCGTACTGATCGACTCCTTGTCTGGTAACGTCCCAGGATGGCAGGAATTCACTTATGAGGTTGATGCTGACGCTGTAGACAGCACTACACGCCTCGAATTCCGTGGCCTACCAGCAGAAGATACACAGGGCGGTTATATCGATAACGTCTATGTTGGGGATCGTGACTTCGATTACACAGCGACTGACGGTGATGCAACAGATGACGCAAGTGTAGATGTTCAATACCAGGTTGGTGGTGAACTGATCGGTGGTGATGCAAATGAGATTATCATCAGTGGTGACGGTGGCGACACTCTCCGCGGTAACGACGGTGACGATACTCTGATCGGTGCGGCTGGTGATGATGTCCTGATCGGTGGCGATGGCGCGGATACGCATACATACACAGATGCGGCAACAGACGGTGAAGATGTGATCCTTGGGTTCGATGAAACTGAAGACACAATTGATCTGGATGCTCTGTTCGATGATCTGGGTATTGCGGATGCAAATCGTGAAGGTATGTTGGAAATCACTGACATTGGTGATGATACGAAGATTGAAATCACCGGTGTTTCCGGCTTCTCCATCACACTGGAAGATGTTGATCTGGATACAACAGACGTTGCAGATATTAAGAATGCAATTATCGTAAGCGACGAAAGCTAATTTCTAAGCTTAGATAATTCCAACAGAAAAGCCCGGCATTGCCGGGCTTTTTGCTGTTTGGGTCAGAATTATTCTGGTCTAATAGGGCGTCGGGTTTTATGATCCGGATTAAGGATTAAGAGACAGGGTTTCCAGATGCCAAAAAATGCAGGTTCATTGATTGTCAAACTTCTGATCGGATCGTTTCTGGTCGGTTGGATGCTTACATGGTTTGACATTACGCCACTGGAACTCCTAGAAGATCTGACAGGCACTATCGGTGAGATTTACTCATTGGCCCTAAACACTGTTCGCTGGGCGGCGGATTACATACTGCTCGGCGCTGTGATTGTGATCCCGATCTGGGCGATTGTCGCTCTTGTGAATTATGCACAGGAAAAAAGTCGCCAGAAAAGCAAACCTCGTAGCGACGACTAATTATTTAGACGCACATCCAACACAGATAGCTGTGCTTGGATCTAACTCCAGTCGCTTGTCTGGGATTTCTTCATCACAAGAGACGCAGTAGCCATAATCCCCTTCTTTCAGGCGGATAAGGGCCGCTTCAATTCGGCTAAGCTCATTGTGACGCCGCCGTTCTGTTTCCTGGGCCATGGCTTGTACTTGTAAGGCGTCCATTCGGGAGAGACGACCCACTCGGCTTTGGTCAAGCTCGACCGGATCACTATCACTTTCGGTTGCTTCAAGAAGTGCGATGAGTTCCTGTTTGCGATTTAGTAATAAGGTCCTTGCCTTTTGGTCGTCCATGATGTGCCCAATTCATAGAATGAACAAAGAGCTTAAAACAGAAACTCACCGTAGGTTAAGTTTATTTTTCCGGGATGTAGTCGCCTTCAAATTGAGGAAGACCATCGTTAATCTCATACCAATCCGGTTTTGAGGCTGTGTGGATATGGGCCATAGGGCGAATTTTCGGGTCATCATCCAGGGCAGAGGCTGCAACAACATAGATATCTCCTATCGTTAAATCACCGAGTGATGTGCCGCAATGAGGGCAAAAACAGCGTTCGTGCTTCCAGTCTGGCCCCGGGTTGATCTTAGCAATTTGTTCTGCACCTTGGCTGATATGGAGGTCATCTGCCTTGCCAATCAGAACCGCCGAGAACACGCCAGCGGCTTTACGGCAGCGGGAGCAATGGCAATAACTGAGAGAAGAGGGCTCCCCCGTGATTTCAAATTTTATAGTGCCGCAGAGGCAACTGCCCGTGATCATGTTTCTATCCCTTAGCTAATCAAAAGAGAACATAACATGAACAAAATGTGTGTGTAAACAAATAGAGCTATAAAAAAAGCCGACTGAATTGCTCCAGTCGGCTTTTGATTTTGTTGTGTGGCTTGCGCTTATTTAACTTCCCAAATATGTCCTGCACGGAGCACCGCATCGAGAGAAGGTTTGTCCGCTGATTTTTGCGCTTCCATCTGATCGATGACATCTTGTTCGTAAGTATGTGCAGGGTCACAATAGAGAACACCGAAAGCGGTTGGGAAATCTTCCCCTCCCATATCCGCAAGCATGGTTGCCAGCATACGGTTTCTTTCGTCATGCACCAGAATATCAGCTTCGGTAACGCCGTCTTCTCCGATTGTCACAACTTCCAGAGAGAGTGACTGAGTGTTCAGACGAAGGCCTTTGTTTTTCTCTGCACCGAAGATAAGTGGCTGCCCGTGTTCAACATGGATCTGACGATCCGCCGCTGTTTTACGGTTAAGAATATCTTCAAAGACTTCGTCGTTATAAACGATACAGTTTTGAAGGATTTCTATTAAGGAAGTTCCTTGATGCTCATGAGCACGGGTCAGGATGACAGGCAAATCCTTCTGTGTATCGTAACCACGGGCAACGAAGCGTCCACCTGCGCCCAGACCAAAGACACAGGGCTTAAGCGGGGTGTCAACTGAGCCTGTCGGTGAGGATGGTGTCTTCAAGCCAACTTGGGAAGTTGGTGAATATTGACCCTTCGTCAGACCGTAAATCTCGTTATTACATAGCAGGATTTGCATGTTCACATTGCGGCGCAATACATGAAGCATGTGGTTGCCGCCGATGCTGAAGCCATCACCATCACCAGTGACCAGCCAAACATCAAGCTCTGGGTTGGTCATCTTGATGCCTGTTGCAAAGGCCGGCGCACGTCCGTGAATAGTGTGGAAGCCGTATGTGGACATGTAGTAAGGGAAGCGGGACGAGCAGCCGATACCGGATACAAATACGTAGTTTTCTTTCGGTACGTCCAATGCTGGCAATGTCCGTTGCACGGCTTTCAGGATCGCATAGTCACCGCAACCAGGGCACCAGCGGACTTCCTGATCAGAGGCAAAATCGGCTGGTTTCAGATTTTCGTTTTTGGCAATTACATTCATCTTAACTCTCCAGCGCTGCGTCAATTGCGGCTTCAATTTCTGCAATTTTGAACGGCTGACCCGTAACCTTGGTAACCGGCACTGCATCCAGCAGATATTGGTCGCGCAGGACTGTCTTCAATTGGCCATCGTTCATTTCAGGAACGATAACCTTGTCATAACCTTCCAGCAATTCGCCCAGGTTGGCGGGAAGTGGCCATAGGTGGCGGATGTGGATATGAGCAACATCCTTGTTCTGAGCACGTTTGTTGTCGACAGCACGGCTAATTGGACCATAAGTGGAACCCCAACCAACAACAGCAAGTTTACCGCCCTCATTTCCCTGTTCCGGTTTGGCAGCAGGAATGTCTTTGGCGATGCCAAGAATTTTATCACGGCGCAAATCTGTCATGCGTTGGTGGTTTTCCGGATCATAGGAAATATGACCAGAGCCATCCGCTTTTTCAATACCGCCGATACGGTGCTCAAGTCCTGCGGTGCCTGGGACGGCCCAGTTACGGGCGAGTGTTTCAGGATCCCGCTTAAACGGCGCAAAGCCTTCTGCTTCGGTTGTGTGTTTCACATCGAAGCGCTCGCGCTCACTTAAGTTAGGAATGAGCCATGGTTCCGCCGCATTACCGATATACCCGTCAGTAAGAAGCATAACGGGTGTCATGTATTTTGTCGCAAGACGGCAGGCCTCGATGGCGACCTCAAAGCAGTCACCTGGTCCATGTGCGGCAAGAACAACAAGCGGTGCATCACCGTTGCGGCCGTAAACGGACTGATACAGGTCAGACTGCTCTGTCTTTGTTGGAAGGCCGGTTGACGGTCCCGCACGCTGTGAGTTGACGATAACCAGTGGTAGCTCAGTTGAAATCGCGAGGCCAATTGCTTCCCCTTTAAGGGCAATACCTGGTCCTGATGAAGAAGTGATGCCAAGGGCGCCTGCATAGGATCCGCCGATGGCGGAGCAGATCGCTGCGATTTCGTCTTCTGCCTGGAATGTTTTCACGCCAAACTGCTTCATCTTTGCAAGAGAATGCAAAACAGGAGAAGCTGGCGTAATCGGATAAGAGCCAAAGAAGATGTCGAGACCAGCAAGCTCAGCGCCTGCAACTAATCCCCATGCCAGGGCTTCGCCGCCTGTTACTGTTCGGTAAACACCTTTTGGCATTTCTGCTGGGGCCACTGCAAACAGCCCTACACTGTCACCAAGTTCAGCGGCTTCACCATAAACATGACCCGCATTCAATGCGGCAATGTTGGCGTCAGCAATTTCAGGGCGCTTGGCAAATTTGGTTTTCAGCCAGTTTGTCGTGTCTTCACGGTCGCGGCCGTAAATCCAATAAACAAGACCCAGAACCCAGAAGTTTTTACAACGTAGACCTTCTTTCTGGGAGAGGCCAAATTCTTTAACCGATTCCAGAACATTTTTTGTAATGTCGATAGAAAGCACGCGATAAGGATCAAGGGAGCCATCTTCAAGTGGATTGCTGTCGTAACCAGCTTTTTTTAAGTTTCTATCCGTGAAAGCGCCTTCATCGATAATGAGCGCTCCACCCGGTTTTAAGCGGTCGATATTCACTTTCAAAGCGGCAGGGTTCAACGCGACAAGCACATTTGGATCATCGCCATGTGTTTCAATGTGGCGCGAGCCGAAGTTGATCTGAAAGGCGGAAACACCGAATGTCGTTCCCACAGGTGCCCGGATTTCTGCGGGAAAATCCGGGAATGTTGCCAGATCATTGCCCGCGAAGGCAGTTGTATCTGTAAATCTGCTACCAGTGATTTGGATGCCGTCACCGGAATCGCCTGCAAAACGGATAACAACGCTAGGGACGTTGACCCGATCCTGTGTCGCTTCGGCGACAGAATTTCTTGCTTCGCTCAACTTTTCACTCGCTTCTCATTCTTTACTGCGTTTTGCACTGTTCCGTTTAATAAGCTCGTGGAGAAAGCCATTCTATGACGTGAATCAAGCGCAAAGGCACCAACTTGCAAATGTGTAAGCCTATTTATGCCGCAGCCTTGATCATGCTGCCACAAAAAACGTCACTCCGCCATTTACAAGTACATATATGCGTACTCTGATTTGGAATTCAAATATATTTATTCTGATATTTTTGTAAATAAAATAAAAACACAGAAATAAAGTGTGCTATTATTTTATTGCGGCTCTAAACCTTCTTTGAGAAGGCGTACAAAAAACCGTCCAATTTGTTCCGGCGTCTGCCCCCCGGCACGATACCAGCTGCTGGACCAGTTAAGGGAACCCAGAAGGCTCAATCGGATCAAAGTTGGATCTACATCTTCTGGTAAAGGAAGAGCTTCAATCAGGTCCATGAAGAGCGCATCGTAGCGGTCACGTTTCTCAACCAGACGGATGCGAAGGGCAGGGGCCGTTCTGGAAATATCCGCACATAGCAGGATTGAGAAATTATTTCCGCCAAAAAGGGTTTCCATATGTGCCGCGGCGGCGAGATACAAGCGCTCCCACGGGTCTTCAATGCCACTAATTGCTTTCAGGACGGCTTCTGCAATCAGCCGAGTGCCTTCTTCATAGGTGGCAATGATCAGGTCGTCTTTGGAGGGGAAATGATAATACATGGAGCCAGCGAGCATTCCCGCTTCTCTCGCAATATCTCGCATCGACGTGGCGTCATATCCCCTTTGATTAAAAAGGTGTGCCGCTGCCGCCATTAATTCCTGGCGTCTATTGTCACTTCGATGCGGGTGATCTTCGTTTTTTCCCTGTTTACCTGCCACGTGTTCCCCAATCCCCTAACGAACAGTTGTTATATATAAGGTTATGCACCTTAACCGTGGATGCAACAACAATTTAATTGGGAGATTACTGGTTTAGGATACCCTTGAATAACTCAATGGCCTTTTCAGTTTCATCCAAAGCACCGCTTAGCAGGTTGCGCGCCTGATCATCTAACGGAAGATCCGTATTGAGTGCAGCCAAAGTCGTTTCGCGAAGAAGAGGAACAATAAGCTCATAAACCAATCGCTCTGGTGTCACACCTTCATTTCTGGTTCCAATAGCAGGCAGTTTTACTTCTGGCAGGGCCGCCGTGCTTTTGTTGCCAGTTAAGTTCGCGGAACTAACTACAAGAGTTCCCGGGTTGAATACGACATTTTCAACATAAAAGCGTTTGTCGCCTGCTTTAGGCCTGTTGTTTTTCAGAGAATACTCAATCTGGCGACGCAGGGTGCGAAGATTATCGGTATCATTCTGGATGTCGTAAATGATCTCTGGTGATTTGATGGTGACGGCCTTGACATGGATCACCGGAGTATTGAGTGTTTCAGGGTCGATAAGCAATTCAACGGCCTGAAAGTTGATGGCTTGAAGATCTTTGAAACCGGCGGGGTTTTTGATCGTCATTCCTGCAATGCTGGTAAGGCCCGTGTTTGCTGAATACTCAACTTCCCCTACACTCACCGGTGTTTGCGTAATTTCCTGTCCTCTAGCGGCGAGCGTTTCACCAATGACAGAGCCAATGGATACATAGATCGTGATCACTACCGCGCAAAAGGCAAGGAGGAACAAGGCGATAATAATGGTGAGGCCGCGTTGCATATGGATGTTTCCTGTATAATCTGGATCGCGCCTAAAGTAATGTCAGTCGATATAAAGAACAAGGAGAAGCTACTGCCCGTTTGCCAGCGCGGCCAAGAGGCTATCTCTTGCTTCCTGCCAGATTAAAGGAAACTCTTTTTTATCCCCGTGCAGATTTTTTTGTGTTTCAAATGCACGGCGTAGAAGCAACTGCCTTCTTAACAGCATATCCTGATGTTGCTGCGCTTCTTCAGTCCACAAATTCAATTCTTTAAAATATTGTATGGCACCATCATGAAAGGGGATGGAACCAAAGAAGTCTTGAAACAGAATATTCCAGCCCTCAATGTCTTTTGCCGCTTCAGCGAAACTATCAAACTTTTCAGTGATTGCCCGGGTAATCGTATAGGTAAGTTCGGAATTTGTGTTCGCAGTTACGGTCAAGGATGGATAAGGATAGGTAGCCCCCTTTAAAATATCATTTCCCTGACTGGACTGATAAGCAGCATCCTGTGGAGACATATATGGGGCAAGGTATTTCAATCGTTGCCAGCCTGCGCGATTATCAGCAGGAAGGGACGCAAGAGCAAAACGGCGCTTGCCATTTTTCAAAATGTTAATATCCGGCGTGCTGCTTAACACGAGTAACGCATCGGAGAGGTTCCTTTGAAAGCCTTCCATGGCAGCCTGATAATCAGGAAAGATAACCTGCTGAACGTCACGCCAACCAAGCCCACCAAAAGCGAGCAGAGCCGTTGTGTGGAGGTTATATGTGTCGTTATCGCGAAGCCAAACAACTCTTTTTCCATTCAGTTTCGATATATCCGTTTTGTTATCTCTGCTAGCAATAGCAAAGGTTATTGCAAATTCACCAAAAGAGGACAGAAGGCGTCTGATTTCCTGCGGGCCCTGATCTGCGTTGTTAAAGCCAGACAATCCTTCTTGCGCCATAAATCCTACAGAACCGCAAAAACACAAGTCGGCCTCTCCTTTGAGTAACTGATTTAAACGGTCTCTTTCATTTTGAACCGCGAAAACAGAAATCTCTTTTCTGAATTCAGGTTGGATAATGTTTCTGATAGTGATCGCCTGCGCGTAGCCGCTTGTGACAACTGAATCAGTAGAAAAAACAATATCTGATTTAACCTTTTCTTGCGCCAAAGCGGAAGTGGATGCAACGAGAAGAAACACTGCCAGAATAGCAAGAATCCGACAAAAGTTTAAATTAGCTATGCCCATAATTCCCCTCGAAGCCAAATCGCTTTTCCAATGTGCGACCGTATTTTGTACAGCTACATTTTAGAGCGCAAGAAACTTGGGGGCATATGACTTAAAAAAAAGCCCCATGCGGTATTTGCGCATGGGGCGAGAATTCGGGTGTGCGATATGGTAAGGCGCGAACGCCTTATCCAATTATACTCAAGCGGCGAGCCCTTTCTGATATTTGCTGTCCAGTGCTTTCGCTAGAACAGCAGCGATGCCGCCAACTACCAGTGCAAACAAGCCCAACTCCAGGTTAGAGAATGGAATAAGGTTGCCTCCAGGTGTTGCCAAGGCCAAGCCAGCCGCCAGAATCATTCCCCTGACAACCCAGCCAAGTGTTGGATGCCTGTGGAGGTTTCCAACACCCGTAAGATACCCTTGTAAAGCACTTGCGATCAGGATCACCCCAACGACAGCAGAGATAAACAGCAAGGCTGTTTTTTCAAGCGGTCCTTGGAAAATGAAGGCAGGATCTAGAACAAAGAAGAAAGGAACGAAGTATATAATCGAACCAAGTCTCATTGCTTCCAAACCTGTTTTCATTGGGCTGGCGCCAGAAATCGAAGCCGCGGCAAATGCGCCAAGCGCAACAGGAGGCGTGATAAAGGACACCATTCCCCAATACAGAATGAACAGGTGAACTGACATTGGATCCAAACCACCCTGCACCAGTGCTGGGGCCAGCACAATTGCGAGGAAGATATAGGCCGCTGTCACGGTCATTCCAATACCCATAATGAAGCTGGTAATCGCGCCCATAACCAGAAGGATCAGCGTGTTACCACCTGCAAGAAAGATAAGATCATTCACGAGTGTTCCCGCCATGCCTGTAATGGACAGGGCACCCACGATCAAACCAACACCAACAAGAATGGCACCAATTTCAACAAGCAGTTTGCCTGTTGCAATAATGAAGGCACCAAATTGCTTCAAGTTCCAACGATGCTTTGGAAAGAGCTGATTTACGGCAAGAAGTAGAACCGTCGCGTAGAACGGAGCCAGCACTTCCTGTTTCAGCCAGACCATCATGACAACCAAAAGGACGAATACGGCAATGAAGTGCCAGCCATCTTTTAAAGTGTCTTTCACCTTTGGCAGGTTTGCACGATCCTCCCCTGGCATTTCATGACGCGCTGCATAAGCATCAATCTGAATGAACAGGGCGAGATAATACAAGATTGAAGGAACAACCGCGGCAATCGCAATTTCAACATATGGGATGTTCAGGAATACAGCCATAATGAATGCTGTGGAGCCCATAATCGGCGGCATCAAAACACCACCCGTTGACGCACATGCCTCCACACCCGCTGCATAGGACGGGCGAAATCCCGTTTTACGCATGGCTGGGATGGTTAGCACGCCTGTTGTAATCACGTTGGATACCACGGAACCACTCATGGAGCCCATCAAGCCGGAGGAGAAAATCGCAACTTTTGCGGGTCCGCCACGCACATGCCCCAACAGAGCAAATGCAAGGTTGATGAAAAAGTTACCGCCACCGGTTTGTGTCAGTGCTACACCAAAGATCAAGAAGCCGATCACAAGATTTGCCATGGCCTGCATAGGAATACCCAGCATGCTTTCCGCACTTAATGTGTGATACGCAGTGGTATCCTCTAGCGAGCTGGACAAACCTGCAATAGGTCCTGGCATCACCTCAGCCACAAGTGGGTAAAGTGAGATGAGGGACACGATGACAAAGAGAGCTGTTCCTCCAGCACGGCGCGTTGCTTCCAGAACTAATAACCAAAGGGTAATACCCATATAAATCACATAGTCTGGCGCTCCTCCCATTTCCCATCCGTAGTCAACAATATCCGCGGCATTCCAAAAGAAGTACCCGAGAATGGCAAACATTACAGTTGCGGCAATAATGTCATACCAAGCGACACGGTTTGGGTTGGAGGTGGCTGTAGCGGGAAAGATCATAAAGGCAAATGGGACCAAAAGTCCAAAAATTGCGTACTGATATTTATTGTCCAGCCAGATAACATCGATGAAAAAACCGAAGTTGAACAGCTGATTAACAGCAAGGCCGACAACAATTACTGTTGTCAGCCCCAAAATGATCTTCGCCGTAGTGGAAAGATTTCGGTTCCGGTTGCCCTCTTCAGCAACCGGAGCCTTCTCCTCAGAGGTTGTTACTTCCATACTGGGTTCATACCCTCGGCTTCAAGAGCTGCCGCACGGACTTTCATCCACTCTTGAAGGTAGGCATCTTTGTCGAGTTTTTTGTCTTTCATTGTGGCCCACGCTGCGGCCAGAATGTCTTGACGCTTCAGAAGCATCTGGTTGTGAGCTTCCATGTCGGCAGTCCATACACCAGCTTCTTTCCAGTATTTCACAGCACCTTCATGGTAAGGAACGGCCCATTTGAATGTCTGGTTTTCTGTTGCCCAACCTTTCATGGCCGGCATTGCGTCTTTGTAGTTGTCATATTCGGTATGGACAGCTTTCACCATGCTGTACACAAGATCAGAATTCTGGTCATCACGTGTGATCAACATTGGGTAAGGATATGCACCACCTTCATGTGGCTGTTCCTTGGAAATTCCTGTGCCAAGTGTTGCAGTGTGTGGAACGTAATAAGGGGCAACCTTAGTCATGCGTTCCCAACCTGCTTTGTCGGAATGTGGTAGATCTGGCCACATGATACCACGTGGAGATGCTTCAAGTTTCTTTGTTGGACCGGAAACTGTAGAAGCAATTGCGGCGTCAACCTGACCATTTACCATTGCTTTCCAAGACGCACCATAACCACCAAATTCAACTGTCGTAACATCATCAAATGTCAGACCAGCAAATGCAAGGTGAGCTTCCGCGGCAATTGTAAGAGCAGGGGAGCTGCGAACAACAGCAACACGCTTACCTTTTAGGTCAGCCATAGACTTTACGCCGGCATCGGCAGCAACTGCCAAAGCAACGTTGGCGTCAGATGTTGCTGAGATGACCATACGTACTTTTTGTGGTCCCCAGCCTTCAACGCCAAAATTAAACACACCTTCAGACGCGAAGTATGTGCCCGCGCCATTCGCCACGAACTGCACTTTGTCATTTTTCAATGGTGCCATACGTGAAATGTCGTTTTTGCCCGGAACGACACGCAGGTTTACACCATATTTGTCTTTCAGAGCTTTACCAATCGCAACGGATTGATTGTATCCTGTTGTACCCGTGTTGTAGGCACTCCAGGCAATTGTACCAGGTAGTTTTACATCAGCTGCTGATGCAACATTCATAGCCCCCAGAAGCATTGCGGACGCTACGGAAACGGAACTTATCATTAATCGCATTTTGACTCTCCCGATTTGAATGAAGCATTTTTGTTCTTCTCGGCGCTTCATCAGTAATGTATTCTGCATAGCGGAACATGTTTCCGCAAGAAGATTTTTAGTTCTGATATTGTTAGTTTATTTTTTTTGAAATTATTATGAAAAACCAGAAAATTGAGCCTTTCCAACTAGATAACGTTGAAAAGGATCGGCATTTTGTAACTGCCCTTGCGCGGGGTCTAGAGGTACTTCGTGCATTTCGTCCGGGTGAAGGGGCGGTCGGTAATACAGAAATTGCCACAAGAACGGGTTTGCCGAAGTCAACAGTATCTCGCCTTACGAGTACATTGGTGCAATTGGGCTATTTGATTCATCGCGAAGATGAAGCGCGATATGAGCCTTCCCCTGCTGTTTTAACCCTTGGATATACTTTTTTGGCCAATAGTCGGCTGCGTCTTTTGGCTGCCCCTGCTATGCGGGAAATGGCGCGAAATACCGGATACAGCCTCGCAATGGGAGCGCGGCATAAACTTAATATGCTCTATGTGGAAGCCGCGCGGGGAACGAAAGCAAGTACGCTGGTGTTAGAAGTGGGATCCTATATTCCCATCGCCAAGACATCGATGGGGCGGGCTTTTCTTGCGGGCATGGTAGATGTTGAGCGTGATTTCGTGATGGACAGCATCAAGCATCATTCAGGAACTGAATGGCCAGAGATTAAAAAAGGAATTGAAGAATCCATCATACATTATGAGGAAAAAGGGTTCTGCGTATCTTTTGGCGATTGGCAACGGGCAACAAATGCTGTCGGCGTACCAATCAGAGATCAAGCCAAGGGGGACCTGATGGCGATCAACTGTGGGTGCTCCGCTTATCTAGCGACACCGGAAGAACTTATTGAAGAAATGGGGCCGCAATTGGTATCTCTCGCTCGAGGTGTTGAGATTATGTGCGGACAAGGTTAACCTTAAACTCAACAAGAAGAATAAAAGGATAGAGTTATGGAACTGGATCAGGATCTTTTCAATCAGATGAAAGAGACTGTCTCTCGATTTGTGCGGGAACGTCTTGTCCCGGCTGAGGACTTGGTAGAAGAAACAAACGAAGTCCCAGAAGAAATCGTTCAGGAAATGCGTGACATGGGCCTTTTTGGCCTTTCCATTCCGGCAGAATATGGCGGACTTGGCCTGAATATGCGTCAGGAATGTGAGATCATTCACGAACTATGTCAGGCGTCCTTGTCATTCCGTTCTGTCATCGGAACCACTGTTGGTATCGGTAGTCAGGGCCTTGTGATGACAGGAACGGATGAGCAGAAAAGAGGGTATCTGCCGCGCCTTGCCACTGGCGAAATCAGTTCTTCCTTCTGTTTGACAGAACCAGGCTCAGGTTCAGATGCTGCGTCTTTACGGACCACAGCTATTCGCGATGGCGATGATTATGTTCTGAACGGTACCAAACGATACATCACAAATGCGCTTCGCGCAGGCATGCTGACAGTTATGGCACGGACAAACCCAGACAAAAAAGGCGCGTCAGGTATTTCAGCCTTTTTGGTGGATCCAAAAACACCAGGGATTACCATTGCCAAAGCTGATGACAAGATGGGGCAGCGCGGTACCAAAACGAGCGATGTTATTTTTGAAGATGTACGTGTTCCGGCAAACGCGCTTCTTGGTGGGGAAGAAGGGCAAGGCTTTTATACAGCCATGCGTGTTCTTGACCGCGGGCGTTTGCACCTTAGTTCAGTATCAACAGGTATTTCAGAGCGGATTTTGCAAGAAGCCCTAACCTATGCCTCTGAACGTGAACAGTTTGGGCAGGCAATCGGCGGTTTCCAACTGGTTCAGGCAATGTTGGCAGATAGTCAGGCAGATCTTTATGCAGGTAAATCCATGACAATGGATGCGGCAGATTGCTTTGATGCAGGGGATGATATCTCCATGAAAGCGGCATGTTGTAAAATGTTCACAACGGAAGCTGCAGGGCGCATCGCTGATAAGGCTGTGCAAATCCACGGCGGTGCTGGATACATGTCTGAATATAAAGTGGAACGCTTCTACCGTGATGTACGCCTGCTTCGCCTTTATGAGGGGACAACACAAATTCAGCAGTTGGTTATTGCCAGAAAGATGCTGGAAACGGTAGCATAAGAAAAACAAACAATAACGAAAAGGAGAGAGATATGGGCGTTGATGTAATTGCTGATATGGTACCAAGTCTTAAAGGTAAGGTGTCGGAAGAGGAATGGAAGACGCGTGTTGATCTGGCTGCCTGTTATCAGCTTGTTGCGCATTTCGGTATGTCCGATTTGATTTTCACCCATATTTCGGCACGTATTCCCGGGACCCATGACCAGTTTCTGATCAATCCATATGGTTTGTTCTTTGATGAAATTACTGCCTCCAGCCTCGTGAAGGTGGATATCGATGGAAAGATCTTGGATGAAACGAACTTCAAGATCAACCCAGCCGGATATACTATTCACAGTGCTGTTCATGGTGCACGTCACGATGTTGATTGTGTCCTTCATACGCACACAACGGCTGGCATGGCGGTTTCTTCACAGAAGCAGGGACTTCTTCCGATGACGCAGCATGCGTTGATGTTCTATCAACGCCTTGCCTATCATGGATATGAAGGAATTGCCCTTAATCTGGACGAGCGGGAACGGCTTGTGCGTGATCTTGGCGATAGTATCGCCATGATCCTTCGTAATCATGGCCTGCTTACCGTAGGCGGCAGCGTTGCAGAAGCCTTCCGCCGAATTTTCTACCTAGAAAAAGCCTGTCAGTCTCAAATCGAAGCGCTGGCTGGTGGCGCGGAACTGATCTTACCGCCTAAAGAAGTGTGTGAAACCGCGAAAGAGCAGTTCATGAGCCTGTCTTCGACAGATACATTGGAGTGGCCTGGTCTACTTCGTATTCTGGACCGTAAAGGCAGCATGTACGCACATTAAGATTAAAAAAAACGGCGGGGTAACCCGCCGTTTTACTTTGCCTCAAACAAATAACAATAAAGGGGAGGGAATGATGTCGCGCTGGAAAAACAGACCAGAAGGATCAAACTGGGGAGATTTCGGGGAGGAAGACCAAAATGGCCGCCTTAATCTGATAACGCCGGAAAAAATCAGGAATGCCGCAAAAGAAATTCAAACTGGTGAACGCTTTTGTTTGTCCCTGCCTCTGGATCTGCCAGGGGGGAATCTTCTAAACCCCAACAGACATCCACCAAAGCTGCAGCCAACAATGCGCGGTGAGAAGGAAAACAGCAATTATCTGATTTCAGGAGATTTTCCGCAGTTCTATGACGTTATCAGTGATGATGCAGTCTTTTTGCACACACAATATTCAACCCAATGGGACGGGCTGTCTCATGTAGGGCAGGAATTTGACGCCGATGGGGACGGAATAGCCGAGGTTGTTTATTACAACGGCTACCGTGGAGATGAGCATGTCGGCAAATTCGGTCCCGATGGAACGATGTATGCAAAGGCGCTCGGTATCGAAAGTATGGCTGAAAAAGGTGTTCAGGGGCGAGGGGTGATGATCGATCTACATGGTGAGTTCGGTCGGGATCCAGTCTCAGTTGGCTATGATGATCTGATGCGGGTGATGGACAAAGATCAGGTAACAGTTGAAGAAGGCGACATGGTCTGCCTTCACACTGGTTTTGCGACGGTTGTCAGAGAGATGGCTGGAAAGCCAGATAAAGACAAGCTCCATAATTCATGTGCAACGCTCAATGGACGTGATGGGAAATTGCTCAACTGGATTACAGATAGCGGATTGTCGGTCCTCATTGCAGACAACTATGCGGTAGAGACCTATCCAGCTAAACCGGGAAGTGATTGTTGTGCAGCCCTTCCCATCCACGAGCATTGTCTCTTTAAGCTAGGCATCCACTTGGGTGAACTTTGGTATTTTGCGGATCTTAATGATTGGCTCAAAAACAATGGCCGGTCGCGTTTCTTCCTGACGGCGCCACCCCTTAGATTGCCCGGGGCTGTCGGATCTCCTGCAAATCCCGTAGCAACGGTATAGTGTTGTTTTTGGCTGTCAGACATCTTATGTGACACAATGCACTTGTTGTTTGACGGCCAATCCGTTATCCAACGTGTGGATGGAATGGATCAGCCGGAGAGAGTTATATGTTTATTCAAACCCTGCCTTTGAAGGATGAAGACAGGATGCAGTTCCTGCCCGGGCGTCAGGTGATGCCAAGTGGCTCTGTATTGTTTGAAACGGCTGAAGCCGCGAAGGAGAAATCCCCGCTTGCCGATCGTCTGTTTGGAATCCCGGGTGTTGCGGCGGTAGAACTAGGTGAAGATCAGGTAACGGTCACCAAGATCTCGTCTGAGGACAAAGGTCCCATGTGGATCCAGTTAAAACCGATGGTGCTCGCGGCGATCATGGATCATTACATGACGGGTATGCCGGTCATCAACGGTTCTGTAGAAGACATTGAGGTTGGCAATTATTCGGAAGAAGATCTGATAATCGTGAACTCTATCAAGAACCTTCTTGAAGAACGAATTCAGCCCCAACTCATCGAAGACGGCGGTGATGTAGCGTTCAAAACCTTTGATCCGGAGGACGGCACCGCTGTTCTTGAAATGGACAGTAGCGGTTTAAGTACGCCAGCCTTTGGTACCCAGATTAAAATTGAAAATACACTGAAGCATTTTGTGCCAGAAGTTACGCGCGTGCGGTTTGAGCGGATGCAGAAAGAGCTGGCACTTGATGAGAATGAACGCCCAGGCCTTCAAACGCCAGAGGCAGAGACCATTCGTGTGTTACTGGAAACACGCATTAATCCCGCAATTGCTGCACACGGCGGGTATATCAACCTGATCGATATTCAGGAAGATACAGCCTATGTGGAAATGGCAGGAGGTTGTCAGGGCTGTGGTATGGCTGATGCAACCTTGAAACAGGGCGTTGAGGTTGAGATCAAGCGCGCAGTACCTTCAATTGCGCAGGTACTTGACGTTACTGATCATGCAGGCGGAACAAATCCTTATTACACCGGGTATTAATTATTTTCAGGGTCGAGTGGTTCGATGGCTTTGATGACAAAGCCATGCTCTGAACGGTATTTACGTTTCATCATATCCCACGCTTCATCGATGGAGCGTGCTTTGAACTCAAAGTAATGGGTGTCGGCCCAATCATCTTTTAAATCTTTGTGTGGAACGCCATCTTTTAGTGCGTTCAGGACATCTTCGTTATATATGGCCGCTTCAAACCGTTTCATTTTTCAACCGAACTTCATACGTGGATTTCGGTAAAACATAAGTGAATAACGGTTAACAGTTCATTTATTGAGTTCACTTCTGCCACAAAAACCTCTTTTCAAATTTTTGCGAGCTTCCCCATAATTGGTTTACATTCGTGCTAGTCTATTTATTTAGAAGTAGCTTTTAGAATTAATGAGACGGTTTAATGATCGACGCGGCCATCAGACAATATATTGATCCCCCGCTAAATTCAGTGGGTGCCAAGATTGCTGCGGTCGGGGTTTCGGCAAATATGGTGACTGTCGTTGGCTTCCTTCTTGGTATGGCTGCTATCCCCTTCATAGTTTCTGAAAACTATTTGATCGCGCTTATTTTTATCCTGCTTAACCGCCTGTTTGATGGATTGGACGGTGCAGTAGCTCGGCAGACAATCCTGTCAGATTATGGCGGTTATCTGGATATTGTCTGTGACTTTATTTTTTATTCAGGGATTGTTTTTGCCTTCGCTTGGGCTAGCCCGGAAAATACTTTGGTTGCGGCGTTTCTGATATTTAGTTTCATGGGGACAGCGTCCACCTTTTTGGCGTATGCAGCCATGGCGGCAAAGCACAATATCAGCACAGATATTAGGGGGATTAAGTCGCTTTATTATTTGGGAGGGCTGGCGGAAGGAGCAGAAACAATTGCCGTCTTTGTTCTGTTCTGCATCCTTCCGGAATATTTCAGCATTATCGCTTTGGTGTTTGCCGTGATGTGTTGGATCACAACGGCGACACGCATTTATGCCGCCTATGTTACGTTTAAGGAATAGAGGCTACTTGGCGCGACTGGTCCAGCTTTCCAGATCTTTTTTCAGGATTTGAAGTGCCGATTTGTCCAAAGATTCCAACCAAAGCTTAAACCCTCTTTCAAGATCTTTCGCCTTAAGGTCCTCATCAAAAGCATTGAACAGCATGAGTTTGTACTCATCTTCTGTGTCGCATTCAAACTCATTGTCTTCTGGATCGAACTCTTTCAAGCGCTCTTGTGCCTCAGGGAGGCTAATGGCAGCAAGAAATGGAATTTCTTCTTCCAAATCGTATCCACCCCACTCAAGCCACCAGGATTCGCTTTCTTTTTCTCCTAGATCCCAGGCATAAGAGACTTCAGCTTCAATGTCGCGGGCTGTATCGCGGGCCCGTTGTTCAAGGTCAGTTGCATTTGTCGTAACGGAAAGCGTAACAGGGGCCACTTTAAAATAGCCTGTGGAGCCTTCGTCCCATGCTTTGATATATTTTGTCAGATCTTTAATAATGCTCATGATCCAGTTCCTGAATTTAAACTTGGATGGATATTAATTGTCAGGGTTTTGACGCAACTTATCAAGGGCACGCCGATCCGCTTTTGTCGGACGGCCACTTCCTTTCTCGCGTTCAAACCCCGGTTTTCCAGATTGATCGTTTGTTTCAGATCTCTGAGGTTTTGTTTCCTTTAGTGCCAGATCCTCATAAAGCATCTGGGCTTCGGGTGCGGGGCCGCGCCGGGTACCAAGCTCAAGAATTTTAATGACTCGAATATCTTTGGCTTGCGGGAAAGTGAGGACATCTCCCGGTTTTACACTGACGCTGGGCTTTGCGATCACTTGACTGTTCAGGCGAACTTTTCGGCCTTGAACCAGTTTAGCCGCTAAACTTCTACTTTTGAAGAAACGAGCAAACCACAACCATTTATCAACTCGAAGGGTGTCGCCTGATTGCGCTTGCTCGTTCGTCATCCGCTATTTGGTTTTCAGGCTTTGCAGAACCGCAAAAGGCGAATCTGGATCAATTTCCTTGCGTTCCTGTTTAGGTTTTCCACCTGCCTTGCGTGGGGCATTGGAATGACCCTTCGCATTTGGCTTACGATTTCCTGATTTGCCGCTGCCTTTTTTACCTTGATTAGGTTTGCCACCACGTTTCTTAAACGGAGCCCGGCGATACGTAATCTCTTCACCTTCACCTTTGGCTTCATAACCCAGATATTTGAGGATCAGAGTAAACTGTTCGCGAGTTGTCCCAACCAGTGACAGCATTTCATGTGTTGGTTTGAAAGGCTGATTGCGTGGTTTGTCTTTACCTTTTACCTGCGATGCGTTGTTCTCTTCAGATTTTTCTTCTGCTTTTGGCTCAGCAGTCTGCTCTTCTGTTGAACCCGTTTCAGTAACTTCTTCTACAGGAACTTCAGTTGCAGCTTCAGCTGCGACCGTCTCAGTTTCTGCTGTAACGGCTTCTTCCGCCGGCGTTTCCTCTGTCTGAGGAGCCTCGACGGTTTCTTCGGCCTTTACCTCGTCTTTTGTGGGCGCTGTTGGTTTTTCTGTTTCTTCCAACAATCCGCGGGAGGCTCGGCGAAGCATTCCAGCCAAGCGATCCAACATATCAAGACGAACGGCCAGGTTGTCAAACATCGCGTAACCTGCAGTCAGCCAGTATGAACGGGGAAGACGTTCCGTCACTTCAAATGACACACGGCCTGCAGGCGGTGCGGGCGGGATTTCACGGCGTTCTTCATTAATGGCCCAAAGTAAACAGCGAAGTGATGTTGGATCGGGTTTTAACTGAAGTGGCATGAACACATGCTCATAGCCAACGCGGACACCTACAAATTTCAACTGTCCAAAGTGCTTCTTGTCCAGCAGGCGAATTTGATCGTTGAGAACATAACGAGGCAACACGCCCATATTCTCACTTAACTGGAACGCGATTCCGCGAACGGCCGGATCCATTGTAGATTTGTTCTGATTTGACGAAATCTCGGACAGTTTCGAAAGTTGACCAAGTCGCGTCTTGATCTGTTCGGCAATCCAGTCATTCAACCGTTTTTGGACAGCTTCCTGAGGCGCACCATTTAACTGTTCACTGGCGAGGAGCAGAACTTTCGGGCGCAGAGGAGAATCACCTTTAGCAAGGCGCGCAACTTTCATGTCGCGCCAAATAATCTCGGCAGCTTCGTTCAAAGAAAAATCTTCGTCGGTAGATGCTGCAAGTTCGCCTGCGCGATTGGTGATCGCCTGAACTACCGCTTTGTTGCCAACATTACGTAATGTACGCGCTTCAGCACTATTCGCTGACATGTCCGCTGAGAAACGTAATCCATCCAATGTTCCGATGAAGTGACCTTCAACATGCACGTCACCGGCTTCGTTAATTTCTGCTTCCAATTGACTACTGTCTTTCAATTTACGCACCAACGCAGAGGTGCGACGATCTACAAACCTTTGTGTCAGACGCTCGTGTAGGGCGTCAGACAATGTATCTTCTATTCTACGCGCAACGTCTTGCCAATGCTTATAATCATCTACCCAGTCCTGAACATGGGAAATATATGTCCAAGTACGCGTATGGGCAATGCGTGTTGCTAAAGTATCAATATCTCCATCAGTCTTTTTAAGGCGTTTCAGATGAGAATTGATCCAGTCCGGCGATAGTTTGCCAGATGGATTTTGCAATCTTGTGAAAACATCCTTTAAAAGTCGCACATGCACATCATGCATGGTTTTTCTGAAATCCGGGATCTGACACACTTGCCAAAGCTGACGTACTTTATGGGGATTGCGTGAAATCTCCTGTATGTCGGAATCTTTGGCGAGAGTTTTTAACGTTCGATAATCATCCGGCTCTCGGGGAGAGATCATTCCCTTTCTCTTTGGAGGCATTTCAAGAGAACGGATTAGATCCCTCGTTGTTTGAAAATCCAGAGAACGATTGCGCCATCTGATATGCTTTAAGGGCTCAAATCTGTGGTCTTCGATCTGTTCAATGATATCTTCGTCAAGCGGCTGAACATTTGCAGTAACACCAAAACTGCCATCATTCATATGGCGTCCGGCACGTCCGGCGATCTGTGCCATTTCATTGACGTTAAGACTGCGCGACATGACGCCATCAAATTTGTAAGTGCTGGCAAAAGCCACATGGTCAATGTCCATGTTTAGCCCCATACCGATCGCATCTGTCGCAACCAGATAATCGACATCACCCGATTGATAAAGTTCCACTTGGGCATTCCGGGTTCTGGGGGACAGGCTGCCCATCACAACTGCCGCACCGCCGCGTTGACGTCTGACTAGTTCTGCAATGGCGTACACGTCATTCGTTGAGAAGGTCACAATGGCAGAGCGTGCGGGAAGGCGGGAGATTTTCTTAGGTCCTTTGTAAGTCAGACGTGAGAATCTCTCTCTCGTAACAAAAGAAGCGTCGGGAATAAGTTTCTGTATCCAACCGCGCACCGTATCGGATCCCATAAACATGGTTTCCTGTTTGCCACGTGCATATAGGATCCTATCTGTGAATGTGTGGCCGCGTTCTGGATCGCCCATCAGCTGAATTTCATCAACGGCAACAAACTGAAAGCCACGGTCCAGAGGCATGGCTTCAACAGTACACACAAAATAAGCGGCTTGTGGGGGAACAATTTTTTCTTCGCCAGTTACCAAGGCAACATTGGCGGCCCCTTTGACGCTGACGACGCGGTCATAGATTTCGCGGGCAAGCAATCTGAGCGGCAGACCAATGACCCCGTCACTGTGCCCCATCATCCGTTCAACCGCCAAATGGGTTTTACCGGTATTGGTTGGGCCCAGTACGGCGGTAACTTTGCTGCGATGTAAGGTGGGATCAAGCGGCATCAGAATTGCCTTGGTTTCTTTTAACGCGTTACAGGTGTTGGAACTTCTTCCATAGATAGCGATTTGCCAATCATGCGCAAGGCAATTCCAGAAGAACTGGGGTTTCGTTGGAAAATTTTGAGTTTTGCCAAACGATCGTTAGCTTTATAACGGGAAGTAGCGTATAGTGCGTCCGCTGATTTGCAACAAAATAACAAAAATCGTTGAAAATCGGAGGCCGAGAATTTGACATGCGGTAGTGGTGCAGTGCAATATCGCGCCAAAAAAGAGGATTTAGGGATATGAGCGAATTTCCAAAACCCACTCTTGAGGAATGGGAAGCGCAGGCTGAGAAAGAACTGAGAGGCCGCAAGGTTGAGGATTTGACCTGGGATACGCCGGAAGGAATCGCAGTTAAGCCGCTGTACACAGCTGATGATGTCAAGCATTTGCCATTAGAGGAAGAGCTTCCGGGATTTGCGCCGTTCAAACGTGGTGTTCGCTCTACCATGTATGCGAACCGTCCTTGGACAATCCGTCAATATGCGGGTTTTTCCACTGCGGAAGAATCAAACGCATTCTATCGTCGTAACCTTGCCGCAGGTCAGAAAGGTTTGTCTGTGGCCTTCGATCTTGCCACACACCGTGGTTACGACAGTGACCACCCGCGTGTTGTCGGTGATGTTGGTAAAGCTGGCGTGGCGATTGATTCTGTCGAGGACATGAAAATCCTGTTTGACGGTATTCCGCTCGACAAGATGTCTGTCTCCATGACCATGAACGGTGCTGTTCTGCCCGTTATGGCTAATTACATTGTCGCCGCTGAAGAACAGGGAGTGACCCCTGACCAGCTGGCAGGGACAATTCAGAACGACATCCTTAAAGAATTTATGGTGCGTAACACATATATATATCCACCAACCCCAAGCATGCGGATTATTGGCGACATCATTGGCTATACTTCCAAAAATATGCCGCGCTTTAATTCCATTTCCATTTCCGGCTATCACATGCAGGAAGCAGGTGCGACACAGGTTCAGGAGCTGGCCTTCACCATCGCGGATGGATTGGAATATGCCCGTGCTGCGATGGCGTCCGGCCTCAAAATTGATGAATTTGCGCCGCGTCTTAGCTTCTTCTTTGCGATTGGCATGAACTTCTTTATGGAAATTGCCAAGCTCCGCGCGGCGCGTGTTCTGTGGGCACGTGTCATGAAACAGTTTGAGCCGCAAAATCCGCAATCTTTGATGCTGCGTACCCACTGTCAGACATCCGGTGTGAGCCTGACAGAGCAGGATCCATATAACAATGTGATCCGTACAGCTTACGAAGCGATGGCGGCGGCCCTTGGCGGTACGCAAAGTCTTCATACGAATGCGCTGGATGAAGCGATTGCGCTTCCAACTGACTTCTCTGCCCGTATTGCCCGTAACACACAGATCATCCTGCAGGAAGAAACTGGTGTGCCGAATGTGGTCGACCCGCTTGGCGGCAGTTACTACGTGGAAAGCCTTACAAATTCACTCATCGAAGATGCGTGGAAGCTGATTGAAGAGGTTGAAGAACTGGGCGGCATGACTAAAGCCGTTGAAAGTGGAATGCCGAAACTTCAAATTGAAGAATCAGCGGCCCGCCGTCAGGCTCGTATTGACCGCGGTGAAGAAGTGATTGTCGGTGTGAACAAATACCAAATTCAAGAAGACGACAGTAATATCGAAATTTTGGACGTGGATAACACCGAAGTGCTTCGTCAACAGGTTGCCCGTCTTGAGAAGATCCGCGCGACACGTGATGAAGCAGCCTGTCAGGCAGCACTGGAAGCGTTGACAGAGGGGGCAAAGGGGAATGCTAACCTTCTGGAACTTTCCGTCAATGCAGCCCGCGCACGTGCAACCGTAGGGGAGATTTCAGACGCTATGGAAAAAGTATTCTCTCGCCACCGTGCGGAAATCCGCTCCATTAGCGGCGTTTACGGGGCCGCCTACGAAGGGGACGAAGGCTTCAATAAAATTCAGAAAGATATTGAAGAATTTGCCGAAGAAACCGGTCGCCGCCCACGTATGCTGGTGGTGAAGCTGGGACAGGATGGTCATGATCGCGGTGCGAAGGTTATTGCGACAGCGTTTGCTGATATTGGGTTCGACGTTGATGTTGGGCCATTATTCCAGACACCTGCAGAAGCGGCCAAGGATGCCATTGAAAGTGACGTTCACGTTATTGGTATCTCGTCCCAGGCGGCAGGTCACAAAACATTAGTACCGCAGATTATTGAGGAACTGAAAGCGCAGGACGCAGAAGATATTCTGGTTGTCTGCGGCGGTGTTATTCCGGCGCAAGACTATGACGCCCTCTATGAAGCTGGAGTTTCTGCCATTTATGGACCGGGTACAAATATTCCGGCCGCTGCGGCGGAAGTTCTTGAGCTTATTCGCAAGCAACAGTCTGCTTGACGCCCAACTAATTTCCTGCCTTTCATAAAAGAAAACAAACATTCTCAATGAGAGGCAGGAAATGAAGATTGTTTACAGCCCGGATCACGCAAAGCATCATCCGAAAACATATATCAAGGCGGGCTCCTTCCACGAACCGCAAGAAGTTCCGGGACGCGCTGAAGCCCTTTCAAAGGGGCTTAATGAAGCTGGGCATGAGTTTATCGATGCAAAGGACTATGGCCCTGCCCCCCGTGCCGCCATTCACACACCAGGCTACCTTCATTTCCTTGAAACTATTGCGGATCGCTGGCGTGCTGCTGGTATGGATAATGAAGAGGTTCTTCCCAATATTCATCCGGGCCGTCATATGCCGTCTTATCCAACAGGCATCATTGGTGAAGTCGGATATTATACGACCGACCTTTCTGCGCCGATTGGACCAGAAACATGGGAAGGGGCAGTGGCATCCAGTAATGTCGCACTGACGGCCACAGATATTGTTCTCGATGATATGTCTGATAATGCAGTGGCCTATGGTCTTTGCCGCCCTCCGGGGCATCACGCTTATCAGGATCAGGCTGGCGGTTTCTGTTTTCTGAATAACATTGCGATTGCGGCCCAGCACGCCCTGTCCAAAGTGAAGCGGGTTGCTATTCTGGATGTGGACGTTCATCACGGAAATGGCACGCAAGGCATCTTCTATAACCGAAAAGACGTGTTCACTGTGTCCTTGCATTGTGATCCTATCGATTATTATCCGTTCTTTGCGGGACACGCCCATGAGCGCGGTGAAGGGGATGGTGACGGATTTAACCTGAACGTTCCGATCCCGCCAAATACAGGGGATGACGTGTATCTGGAGTATCTGGAAACCGCGAAAACGGCTCTTCGCGCCTTTGCACCAGATGTGCTGTTTGTTGCCCTTGGTTTGGATGCTTTCGAAGGCGATCCGTTGGACGGCCTTAGCATTACAACAGAAGGCTTTGGCCGGATGGCCGCCAGCATTTCTGAATTGAATGTGCCAACGGTGCTTATTCAAGAAGGCGGATATAATCGCGATCATCTTGGCGCGAATATCGTAAGCTTTCTAAAAGGCTTTGAAGGCTAAGAACTTAATCCACCGGGCGGATTAAAGTGTAAATCCGTCCGGCAATAACTGACCCATAGTAGTTACGATATTGTCTTCATCTCCCCGGTAAATCACTTTTGTGTCGGGGGTGGAAAATTCGGCCATGACCTGGCGACACGCCCCGCAAGGAGAGCAGTGAATAGTTGCTCCCTCTGCGTTGAAGTTGGTGACAAACACCTCTTCAATTCTCATGGATTTGCCTTCCGCGGCGATGGCCGCCCCCACAGCGTTCCTTTCAGCGCAAACGGTTAGACCGGACGAGACATTTTCCACGTTGCAGCCTGAATAAACATTCCCGGACGTTGTTCTAATCGCAGCCCCGACAGAAAAAGTGCTGTAAGGAGAATAGGCGTTTTTCGCAACGTGTTCGGCCAGTTTTTCAAGGTCTGTCATTTCAGCACTCATTGTTTATCCCTTTATAGAACTCTCACTGAGATAGCATCTTTTTCAAAAAATGGCATTCTTCTTGACGGATGCCTGTGAATTTTCCATACCGGATAATCATGACTGAAACACAGAATAAAAACCCTGCAAATATTCAGCAGATGGCGGAAAAAATCCGCAAAGGGGATCGCCGGGCTTTGGCGCGGGCGATCACTCAGGCAGAATCAATCCGTAAAGATCATCAGGAAAGCGCTCAGGCACTTTTAAATGACCTTTTACCTGATACAGGTAAATCGGTGCGTATCGGGATTTCTGGGACACCGGGGGTGGGTAAGTCAACCTTCATTGAAGCCTTTGGAAAGTTCCTGACAGGGCTTGGGAAAAAAGTGGCGGTTTTGACCATTGACCCGTCTTCAAAGCGGACCGGTGGATCCATCCTTGGCGATAAGACCCGGATGGAAGAGCTGTCACGGGATCCCAATGCTTTCATTCGCCCATCCCCGTCAGGGGGATCGCTAGGCGGTGTGGCAAGGCGGACAAGGGAGGTTATGCTCCTATGCGAGGCCGCAGGCTTTGATGTGATCCTGATCGAAACGGTTGGTGTCGGGCAGTCTGAGACGACCGTCGCGGATATGGTGGACCTCTTTATGCTTTTGCTTGCCCCAGCTGGTGGTGATGAGTTGCAAGGCATCAAGCGCGGCGTGATGGAACTTGCCGATATTATCGTCATCAACAAAGCAGATGGGGACCTTATTCCTGTCGCGCGGCGGGCAGCCTCCGAGTACCGGGGGGCGGTCGGCCTGATGCGCCCAAAAAGCAAAAACTGGATGCCAAAAGTGATGATGACATCCGCGCTGAAAAAATTGGGTATTGATGAACTGTGGCAAACGATCGAAGAGTATAGAGAGGCGCGAGGTGCTGATGATGAACTTGAAACTCAGCGATCAGAACAAGCAGCTGCCTGGATGTGGTCAGAAATCGACGAAAGTTTGATGAATCACTTAAGGGAACATCCGACAGTTTCTGCTCTACTTCCGGAAAAAGAAGCCGCAGTAAAGGCGGGCAAAGTAAGTGCAGCGGCAGCAGCACGTGAACTGTTAGCTGTTTTTCTGGGGAAATAGCAGAGAAATTGGCGGCTTTTACGGGAATTGTGACAATAACGCGTAAAGGGGGTTGACGAATAGTCTCCCATTCCTTAAAAGCCTTCTTCACAACACCGGCTGAGAGGCCGGTATTTCTATTTATTCTAATGAGGTGCGCTATGGCCCGTCGTTGTGAATTGACAGGTAAAGGTGTTCAGGCCGGCAACAATGTCAGCCATGCCCACAACAAAACTCGTCGTCGTTTTCTGCCAAACGTGCAGGACGTTCGTCTGATGTCTGAAACTCTTGGTCGTTCTTTCGCTCTGAAAGTATCCGCTGCCGCTCTTCGCTCTGTTGAGCATAATGGCGGTCTGGATAACTTCCTGATGAAAGCTAAAGACGAGAAACTTTCTCTTCAGGCACGTCGTGTGAAACGCGACATCAAAAAAGCTCAGACTGCTGCTGCATAAGCGCTATCCCTGAGATATAGAATTAAAAAACGAGTGCGCCGATGGCCGCTCGTTTTTTTTATGCTTGTTTTTCCCTCAAACACACCCATCTGAGAATCGGGGCGTGCATTAGGGAGAGCTCATAATGAAAGCACGTAGGGATATTCTGAAGGGGGCAAGCCTTCTTCCGTTAAGCGCAATTCTTGCCAATCCGGCACTTGCCAAAATGGTGGCTGATGGTGTCGAAATGAAAAGCCTCAATCTTGAAAGCGGACGAACAGTGAAAGCAGGTGTCGCCTTGCCAGCGGTATCCAATGCTCCCTCTGTTATCCTCATACATGAATGGTGGGGGCTGAATGATCAAATCTTATCCGTAGCCGCAGATTTTGCAAGGCAAGGTTATCTGGCCGTTGCAGTGGACCTTTATGGTGGGAATGTTGCCACGACTCCCGATGAGGCGCGTGCGAATATGAAAGCCGTGAAAGCCAGTGAAGCCGAGGAGACGCTGAAAGGCTGGATGGAATGGGCGAAAAACGAAAGGGATTCCTCGGGTAAAGTGGGAACGGTTGGGTGGTGTTTTGGCGGTGGCTGGTCTCTGAATGCGTCAATCGCGGCGCCAGTGGACGCAACAGTTATCTATTATGGTAACGTTACGCGTCCTGCATCCGATCTTAAAAAACTGAAAGGCCCGGTTCAGGGGCATTTTGCAACCAAAGACAAATGGATCAATAAAGAGATGGTCGCAGGCTTTGAGGCGGCCATGAAAGAGGCGGGGCGCCCAGATCCAGAGACTTACTGGTACGAAGCAGACCATGCTTTCGCGAACCCCTCTGGCGGGCGATTTGATGCCGAAGATGCCCAACTTGCGTGGACACGCACAATGGACTTCCTCGGCAAAAATCTGGCGTAATTTAGCTTACCAGCGACTGGCTGACTTCTTGGACTTTCTATGTTCATCAAACAAGTCGGCCAGCTGCTCCATCATGACACCACCGAGCTGTTCGGCATCAATGATCGTCACCGCCTGTTCATAGTAACGGGTCACATCATGCCCGATACCAATGGCAATCAGCTCCACAGGGGATCGTGTTTCAATCCAGCTGATGACATCCCTGAGGTGACGGTCCAGATAGTTACCTGGGTTGACTGACAGTGTGCTGTCATCCACCGGAGCACCATCAGAAATGACCATCAAGATGCGCCGTTGTTCTGGACGGCCCAGAAGGCGATTGTGAGCCCAAAGTAGACCTTCACCATCGATGTTTTCTTTCAGCAGCCCTTCTTTAAGCATCAAGCCTAGAGATTGCTTGGCCCGGCGATAAGGATGGTCGGCCGGCTTGTAGACAATGTGCCGGAGATCATTCAAGCGGCCCGGGTTCGGGTTTTTACCTTCTGCCAGCCATTTTTCGCGAGATTGGCCACCTTTCCAGGCGCGGGTCGTAAAGCCGAGGATCTCAACTTTAACTGAGCACCGTTCCAGAGTTCTGGCAAGAATATCGGCGCAAATAGCTGCGATAGAAATCGGGCGGCCACGCATGGAGCCAGAGTTGTCGATGAGAAGTGTTACTACGGTGTCACGAAACTCTGTGTCCTGCTCTTGTTTAAAGGAAAGCGGCAGCATTGGGTCCACAACAACACGTGACAAACGTGCGGCGTCCAACATGCCTTCTTCCAGATCAAAGGACCAGGAGCGGTTTTGCTGCGCCTGTAGTTTCCTTTGCAGACGGTTAGCAAGACGGCTGACCAGACTGTGCATGGTTGAAAGTTGTTGATCCAGTTGTTGGCGCAAACGGGAAAGCTCTTCAGGTTCGCTCAGCTCGTCCGCCTGAACGATTTCGTCAAACTCAGTTGTGAAGGCCTTGTATGGAGGCTCTTCCATTGAGTTTCTGAAATCCTCTGGATACGAGGCTTTACGATCCTTACCTGCTTCTTCTCCGTCAGTCTGCGCTTCTTGCTCTAGTGTGTCGCCAGCTTCTGTATCGGTGCTGTCATCGCCAGAGCCCTCTTGCGCACTGGCTTCTTCGGCAGCACTTGCATCTTGTGCTTCATCATCGCCTTCAGCGCCGCTGCTTTCCGCTTCGCTATCCTGTTCACCTTCGTCACTTTCCCCCTGATCATCTTCGGAGCTATCTATGCCGTCAGCTTCGTCATATAGATCCAGATCACGGAGCAGTTGTTTGGCTGCGGCAGCAAAGGCTTCCTGATCGTCCGCGGTGTCAATCAACGCTTGAAAATCTTCATCTCCTTTACGTTCGATTTCACTGCGCCAAAGGTCAACCATATTGGCCGCACTTGACGGGACAGGCGTGCCGGTCAGCTTTTCACGAACGAGAAGACCCAGAACTTCTGAAAGGGGCGCTTCAGATTTATCATAGATCCGATCATACCCGAATTCTTTGCATTTGGTGTCCAGTTGGCGGTAGAGGTTTTCGGAAACTCCCTGCATCCGGTTGGAGCCAAGTGCCTCGACGCGCGCCTGTTCAATGGCATCGAACATGGTGCGGGCATCTGATCCGCTTGGTGTCAGCTGAGAATGCAAGGCATCGTCGTGATATCTCTTGCGAAGGGCAAGGCTGTCAGACTCGCCGCGGATCCTGTTGATGTCGCCTTCGGGCAGATCCCGGGAAGGATTTGAGATGCGGGCACGATGCTGGAACAGGCCCGGAAGGTCTGTTCCAAACAACACTTCCAACTCCTTATCACGGGAGATGGCTCGCATCGTGGATGTGGTTGCCCGTTTAAATGCCTCTGCTGGCGTTTCTTTGTTCTTGGATAAGGACACCGGACACTAGCTCACAATGTTAGCGACAGATTCCGGCAATTCCTCACCAAAGGCACGCTGATAATATTCTGCGACAATTGGGCGTTCAATCTCGTCGCATTTATTAAGGAACGTGACGCGGAACGCAAAAGCAACATCACCAAAAATCTCTGCATTTTCAGCCCATGTGATAACTGAACGCGGGCTCATCACAGTCGAAATGTCACCAGCAATAAAGCCGGAACGCGTCAGTTCCGCACAGCCAATCATGGCCTGAATTGTCTTACGGCCTTCGGCGGTATCATAGTTTGGCAGTTTGGAAAGAACGATATCTGTCTCGGCTTCTTCCGGCAGATAGTTCAATGTCGTCACAATGTTCCAACGGTCCATCTGACCCTGGTTTAGCTGCTGTGTGCCATGGTAAAGGCCTGTTGTGTCGCCAAGACCAATAGTGTTCGTTGTAGCAAACAAACGAAAAGCCGGATGAGGGCGGATCACTCGGTTCTGATCGAGAAGCGTCAATTTACCTTCTACTTCAAGAACTCGCTGGATTACGAACATCACATCTGGACGACCTGCATCATATTCGTCAAATACAATCGCGGTTGGGGATTGAAGAGCCCAAGGCAGGATGCCTTCCTGAAATTCTGTAACCTGTTTTCCATCGCGAAGTACAATGGCGTCTTTACCAACCAGATCAATACGGGAGACGTGGCTGTCCAGGTTGATACGAATGCAGGGCCAGTTAAGCCGCGCGGCTACTTGTTCAATATGTGTAGACTTACCCGTACCGTGATAACCCTGCACCATCACACGACGGTTGAACGCAAAACCTGCCAGAATGGCCATGGTTGTGTCATGATCAAACACATAAGTTGGATCAAGGTCTGGCACCAATTCTGTTTTCTGGCTGAAAGCCGGGACTTCAAGATCTGAATCCAGCTTAAATACGTCCCGAACAGAAACCTTGATGTCGGGCAGATTGATTTCCGGATTGTCTCCGGCGAGTTCTAAAGGGGTCATTACGTTTCCGTCTACTTATTCAATGTCTTTTGGTTCAGAATTGTCCGCTTGAAAGAAGGTGAGTATAGGCTTGGTTGATGTTCTTTAGAATTTCTTCAGCCTGTTTATCACCCCCGTTAATGTCTGGATGGTATTTTCTGGCAAGTTCCTTGCGGCGTTTTTTTATGTCATTCAGACTGCATCCGGGACTTAGGTTTAAAGTTGCTAAAGCAGCACGTTGCTCTGGATCCAGTTCCGGGTCAACAACCTTGTTGGAGCCAGACCGTTTTGCTTTGGCATAATCCCCAAATTCGCCATCCTTCTGAAACTCAAATGGATCGTCATATCTGGGAGAATGTTTGGGGCGAGATGTTCGGCTGCCCAGCTTCCATGTAGGGCGATGGCCAGTGATATCTTCGTCCTTGTAGCGAAGTACTTCATCGTCGCTCATACCGTCGAAAAAATTCCAGCCTTTGTTAAACTCACGAATATGAGGGAGGCAGAACCATTGGTAATCGTCAGGGGAGCCACGATCGAGCATACGCGTTTTTGGCGCACGATGATCACCGGGCTCCTGGCAATCTGGGTGATCGCAGGTGCGAGCAGATGTTTTTGCCTGTTCAAAACGGTATTTGTTCGCTGAATTACTCATGGCCCCATATTACGGCCTTTTGGGGCTTGGAAGCAAGCAAAGCACAGGCGCAAAGACGCAAAAAAGTGTGAGCAGGCCCTATTGCTGGTTTGTATTTACTTCTGACAGAGCCCGGGCAAGATGACTTAGGGCATCCTGAAACTTTTCATTTTCAATTGACGAAAAGTTTCGCGCCATCTCCAAACACATTCTTTGGCGCGAAGAGGTGTGCGCATTTGTGGAGGCGTCAAGCCCATCATAGAAGTAATTAATAGGCACGTTGAGAGCTGTCGCAATGCTGTAAAGTCGACCTGCTGAAATCCGATTAATGCCCTTTTCATATTTATGGGCTTGCTGATAGGTGACACCAATCATCGCTGCCATTTGTTGCTGGGTGTAGCCCATCATAATGCGCCGCTCACGAATGCGGGCACCTACATGTTGATCAATACGCCGGACGTCCATTTGATGTTCATTGGTGTCATTATTCGAATTGGCCACCAGCTCTTTTGTGTCTAGTTTTGTCGGGGCTGACATTATTTCTCTCCGGCAGTGAAAAGTAATTCAATTAAAAAGAGTTTGCGAAATTAAAACTAACTATTTTTAAGAGCGAAAGCATACATACAAAACGTCTAATATAAATAGAGTTGTTTACCATAATATTCAACAGATAAAATAAATAATAGAAAATAATTAAAAATATACTCGTTAAGTTTGGGAGGATAATTGTTCTGAAGCGTGGTAGTTTATGTGCTGAAAGGAATGTCAAATGTCAGTACGCGATACCATTGAATCCAAACTAAGGGACACATTTTCTCCTGAGTTTTTAGAGGTTTTGGATGAATCAGCATTACATGCAGGTCATGCAGGTGCTCCGGAGGGCGGGGAGAGCCATTTCAGAGTCAAAATGATCGCCCGTACATTTGATGGTGAAGGCCGTGTTGCAAGGCAGCGGGCAGTCTATCGTGTTCTTCAAGATGAAATGAAAAACCAGATCCACGCATTGGCTTTGGAATTGAAAACGCCTGACGAAATTTGATTTCACTAAATTATTTCGAGTTACGTTAAGTAAAAACTCAACCTATGAGAGTATTTTTACTTATAATTACTTGGAGTATTCAGGCGTGCCTCAACAAGAACACTCTTTAATGAACGGGAATGTAAGTATTTTTGATCCCGTAACTGGTGAAAAACGTAGAACTAGTATCCGTATGGAGAAACTGGAATGGGATACCATGCGTAAGATCTGTGCGATCAATAAGATGACCATTCATCAGTTCTGTACTTTTGCTGCGCAAGATCCGCGCCGGAAAGAGAGATCTCGGACCTCAAGGATCAGATGTGCCATCTTGAAATATTGCATCGACAATGGCGCAACACTCAAATCAAACGAGAAGGTAAGTCAGCAATATTGGCAGTGTTAGAAATGATAACAGCGTTGAAATAAGCACTGTGCCGGCGATTTCACCTGTTGCCCGATTATAACGCAGGGCAAACAGGTAGTTGAACACTGCGACCGGCATAGTGCATTCGATAATCAACACCCCTTTTGCAGTACCTTCCAACCCAAATATGGTGGCAAGTCCCAGTCCAACACCGAACCCAAGCAGTAATCTAATGACGGAAAGCACGGTTGCCCTACCCAAGTGCTGAACGGATAGGTTTGCCAAGCTGACGCCAAGCGCCATCAGCATCATTGGAATAGTAATTCCGCCAAGTAGACTAGTAGTGTCATTAATCCATTCCGGCGTGACTGTTCCAGTAAGCTTGATGGTCATGGCCACCAAAACGGCGTAAAGCAAAGGCGTTTTCGCAAGTTGGGAGAGGGAGCTGCTGCCCGAGGCGATGTAAACGCCTAAAGTAAACTGCAAGATCGCGTATACCGTGAAAAAAGCGAGCGCAAAAGCAAGCCCTTCTTCACCAAACGCAAACAGGCAAAGGGGAACTCCCATGTTCCCCGTATTTGGAAAGGCCAATGCTGGTAAATAGTCCCTCACATTCATGCGGAGGGCTTTTAAGATTGAGATGCCAATAACCAAGAAAGCAATGAGGGAATAGAGCGCCAATAACCCAAATTCCAGAAAGCTGCTCAGTTCCATTTTCAGGTTGATCAGCGTCGAAAAAATGAGGGTAGGGGCGCCGATATTGGTGACCAGCCCTGTCACAGTTTCCATGTGAAAAGAGCGTCCGCTTTTTGCCCAATAGAAGCCGATACCTGCGCAGATCAGTACAGGCGCGATTACGTTAAACAGAATTTCAATCATATTTTATTGTTCAGGCTTCAGCAGGTTTTAAGCAATATCACGAATTAAGAGTCCAGATGGGTTACCTTCAATTCGGTTATCTGATTACGCTCTTTTTGGGTGACTTCAAAGCGAAAACCAAAGAATGTAAAGACTTGTCCTATTTCCGGAATGACTTTTGCCTCGTTAATCACCAAACCTGCAATAGTGGCTGCTTCTTCATCTGGCAGCGACCAACCGCATTTTCGGTTAAGGTCACGAATTGTTACCGTTCCTTCGGTTACGATTGTTTCATCGTCAATGATGGTAACACCGGAAACTTCCTCGTCATGTTCGTCAGAGATGTCACCAACGATTTCTTCCAGAATATCTTCAAGTGTCACCAGACCCATAAGGGCACCATATTCATCCACAACAAGGGCGAAGTGAGCATGACGTTCCAAAAAGGCATTGAGCTGGTTTCGAAGGGTTGTCGTTTCGGGCACAAAATAGGGTTCGGAGGCAACATCCTCGATGGACAGTCCGGTGTAATCGCCCTTCAAAGGTAACAAAGAGCGTAAAACATCCTTCGCATGGATAATGCCGATAATGTTTTCCGGATCATCCCGCCACAAGGGGAGGCGTGTATAAGGGCTGGACAATACCTGATCCAGAATTTCGGCAACCGGTTTGCTGCTATCTACGGTTTCCACGTTTTTCCGGTGGATCATAATCTCGGACAGATCGACCTCATCCATATCCAGGATCGTCCCCAACATATGGCGTTCATGCATGATGATGCCCGCATCTTCTGAATGTAGATCAATGGCTCCACGCAGTTCATCTTGTGCAGCATCTGACAGGGCATCGGGGTCCACTGTCGATATTGTTACACCAAACAAACGGAGTGTCATGTTAACGATCATATTTACCCCCATAACAAATGGGGACAAAAGGAAGGTCACAGGCCGCATAATCGGGGCCACAAATCTTGCAACACGAATGGGTCGACGCAAGGCATAGGTTTTTGGCAGGACTTCGGCGAAAATCAGAACCAGCGCCGTCATTGCGAGTGTTGCGTAAGCCACACCTATCTCGCCAAACCAGGAAATCATCAGGCTGGTTGCCAATGCAGATGCCAGAATATTGACCAGATTATTCCCAAGAAGAATTGCACTGATCAGTTCTGTGTGCCTGGCCCGTAAACGGTTGACAATTTTCGCTTTTTTATCTCCTGCCTGCTCCATTTGATGCAAGCGGGCGCGGGAGGCACCTGTAAGTGCCGTTTCAGAGCCGGAAAAGAAACCGGATAATGCCAAAAGAAGGATAATGGCCCCGATCGAAACCAGAAGTTCCGTATCTATATTCAGTTCCATCGCTTTGAGTTATGCCTCCGCCTCAATTTTGCAAACAAATTTCTCTAGAGTTTCAAGTACAGAGCTGGTGTCTGCTTCTTGTGTAATAAAGGCATTGCCTATGGATTTCATTAGAATGAATGTGAGCTTGCCCTGATCTACCTTTTTATCCTGATACATGTGTTTCAGCAAATTCTCACTGTTCCAGATTATATTTTGAATTGAAGGAAGGTTTTTTAAAAGTCCAGTTGCATCATAATGTTGTTCAACGCGCTGGATGTCTTGCTGTTTCAGATGCCCAAGGGTTGCTGATAGATCCATCGCCATCAACATGCCAATAGCGACCCCCTCCCCGTGAACCAGTGAACCGCCATAACCTGTTTCTGCTTCTAGTGCATGGCCGAAGGTATGCCCAAGGTTGAGAAGGGCGCGAACACCGCCTTCGCGTTCGTCCTTTTGGACGATGTCGGCTTTTGCTTGAACGCTTCTTTTAACGGCCTCAATGCGGGCGGCTGTTTCCCCATGAATAACGGCAGCGCCGTTTTTTTCTAGCCATTCAAAAAATGCAAAATCACCGAGCAGGCCGTATTTCACAACTTCCGCATATCCAGCAAGCAGTTCCCGCTTGGACAGAGTGTTCAACATATCCACGTCAGCGAGAACCAGTTTGGGCTGATAAAACGCGCCGATCAGATTTTTGCCATATGGGCTGTTGATGCCGGTTTTGCCGCCAACGGAGCTGTCTACCTGAGACAGAAGTGTTGTGGGGATCTGAATAAAATCAATACCCCGCCGCAATGTTGACGCAGCAAATCCTGTAAGGTCTCCAATCACGCCGCCGCCAAGGGCAATTAACGCCTCATCCCGGCCGACCTGCTTCTCCAGCAATGTGTCCATTAATTCCCCATATTGGGACATGGATTTAGTAGCCTCCCCGGCGGGAAGGGTAATGCTGCTATGTTCGACACCGGTTGCATTTAGACTGTCTTCAAGAGTTTTAAGGTGCAATGGTCCCACGACATCATCGGTAATGATCGCAACACGTTTGCGTCTCAAAACCGGTGTAATAAACTCTCCTGCACGTGACAACAGATTTCCGCCAATACGGATGTCGTAAGCGCGACACCCAAGTGGGACTCGAACGATCTGGTCTTCATCTGTAGTATTAGCTGGCATTTCCCGTACCCGGTTTATATTCCCGCAATGCAGAAATGATACTGTTCACAACTATTTCGTGAGGGCCTTCGCCGCTTTCAACAACAATATCTGCCTCAGAATAAATTGGATATCTTTGGTCCATTAAATTGGACAGTATTTCTCGCGGATCACCAGTGCGAAGTAGTGGGCGTGTGTTGCGTTTCATGCAGCGGTTCACAAGTGTATCCAAATCAGCTTTTAGCCAGACACTAACGGCTTTGCTTTTAATGAGTGCGCGCGTTTTGTCATTCATATAGGCACCGCCACCGGTTGCAAGAACATGACGGCTCCCGTCCAGAAGCCTGGAAATAACCTTTCTTTCACCATCGCGAAATTTCTCTTCACCGTGGCGTTCAAAAAATTCGCTGACAGTAAGATTGGATGCAGTTTCTATTTCAGCATCCGCATCTTTGAAAGGAAGGTTCAAGGCACTTGCCAACCTACGCCCCACGGAACTTTTTCCCGCTCCCATTAATCCCACAAGTACGATGGTTTTTTGGTCGTTATTTGATCCCGCGTTAGAAGGGCGGGCACCATTTTTATTCATTTAGTAGTTACCACAATTCACAATAATTACCCGGATCAGCATTTTTAGCAGTTGGGCAGTTGATGTATTTCCTAAAGGCGTGTTACTTCTGTAAGCCAAATTTATGCCATAATCACAGCATAGCAACACAAATAGCAAGGATATAGCAGTCTGTATCCTGAAAATGTGTGATCACCCCGGGGGTAATACAGGGAAATGTCTAAAGTCTCACTGTTCCTACTGTTTCTCATCACTGCAATTATTGTAGGTGGTGGTGTGTTTCTGTCTGCGTGGGACATTCCCGCACCAACCGTGCCAGTAGAGCGGGTAATTCCAAATGATCAATTCCCGAAATAAAGTGTTCGGTAAAGCGGCCCTTGCAGGACTGCTTGTCTCAGCCGTTGCTTTAAGCGCAGCATCTGCTCAGGAGAAGCCGCGAAGTCTTGTGCCATCCTTTGTGGGGGGACAACTGGATAAACCTCTGCCCCAAGAGCCTGAAAATCAATTAGAAGCGCCCAAAGCGGAGTTCGAGACGAAACCTGCCAATGCGCCCACAATTGAAATTAATCAGTTGGGCGCTGTCCATCCGGTTTCCATTAGTCTGCTTCGGGACGGGGCCGGTGCGCTTGGTTCTGACATGTGGCAAGGATCTGATCCGGCACTGGTTCAAATTCTCTATCAGAATTTAACGCAGCCAACAGCTTCACCTGCCTTAAATAGTCTGTATAAAAGATTTCTCATGACAGGTGGGGCTTTAATCGGTGCCACAGCCGACCAAAATGATACCATTCTTGACCTGCGTATGCAGAAGATGTTGGAGGCGGGATGGACAAGCGATGTGATGGAGTTTGATCGTCGGCTCCCATCTGACGCGAAGAATGATAGCCGCACTTTGATAAAGTTGCAGGCCATGCTGGCGGCAGGACAGACGGATTTAGCCTGCAAAGAGTTCGAGGCGCAGGAAAGTAATGGCCTTCAAAAAAACCTAGGCCAGAGAACCCGGTTTGAGATTTTTTGCCTTCTTAAAGCTGAAGATTTTGATCGTGCGGATGTTAAATATGCCCTGATGGAAGAGCTAGGTGATGTCGATCCCTTGTTCGCGGCCCTCTACGGTCGTGCGCATGGGGCAAAACTCGACCTTCCTGAAGATCCCATTTCCTGGTCCCCTCTAACAACAGTTTTATATACGCTGGGAGCATCAACAGTAGAAGTGCTTAGTCAGGACTTGAGCGGAACGGCTAATCTGAAAGCTGCTTATGGGGCGTATAAAGACCAAAAGGCGGATCTGTTTCCATTGGTGTCTGAGCTGTTTGTAGCGGGTGCGGCTTCGACATCGCAATTAGTGGAGAGCCTGCCTTTAGAGCAGCCTGAATACACAGCTACCGATCTTCAGAAATACAGCCAATATTATTCATTGCTTGCTGCGGTCAAGAATGCAGCGGCAGCGGAAGAGAAAGCAGCTGCATTGCTTGCACTGTGGAATGGCGCTGCTTCTGTGAATGATCTTCGAATGTTGGGTGTATTGGCAATGCCTGAATTTGAAAGGCTGCCAGCCGGAGATTTCGGGGCTGATTTTAATCTTCAAGCTGTGAAGGTGGCTTTGTTATCTGGGCGTTCAGATCTTGCAAAAATTTGGGAACGCCGCGCCCGCCGCGCAGTATTCCAAGGAGCACCGGAGAATAGGCTTGAGGCCCGAGATCTGGTTGCCCGGATAGATATGTACATGCTCCTTTCGCCTGAGCAGGGAATTGCCAAATGGACAGAAAATAGTCTTGAAGATTGGATAAAGGCATCCGAAGACCGGTCCGATCTGGCAGCCGCGGCGTCTTTACTTGTATCGCAATTGGAAGTGTTGGGAGTAGGTGTTGGTGAGCGTGACTGGATGCAGCTCATCCGTTTGGAGCAGCCGCTTAACGCGGTGAAAAGCAACCATAGTCTTGAAAATGCTGTGGTGATTGCCGCGTCTAACAAGCGCAAGGGGGAAACGGTTGCCCTGGCCACCATGCTGTTGAACGGAACATCGTTGGATGAGATTTCTCTTACCTCCTTAAGAGCGGTCACAGCTGGTTTGAAAGCGGTAGGACTTGAAAATGATGCGCGTGGGATCGCGCTGGAAGCCTTTATCGCAAGAGGTATCTGATGGTCGGCTATCTTGAGAGCTTTCTCGAGATGTTAGCGCTGGAGCGTGGGGCTGCAGAAAACACAATTGCCGCTTACCGCCGGGATCTGGAGAGTTTTGATGAGTATTTGTCTGGTACTCGGACCAGTGCGCAAGACGCTGAAGAGAGCGACCTTTCCAAATATGTGCAGAATTTGGCGCGAGAGGGATTTAGCACCGCTACACAGGCGCGCCGAATTAGCGCGATAAAGCAGTTCTATATGTTTCTGCTGAATGAAAATATTCGTGCCGACAACCCGGCGATGAACTTGGAAAGCCCGCAATCGGGACGCCGTCTTCCAAAATATCTGTCAGAAGAAGAGGTGGATCTGCTTCTAAATGGCGCGGAGGGTGAAAGTGCCGAAGATAAACGCCGTACCGCGCTTCTACACATTCTTTATGCAACAGGTTTACGTGTCAGCGAACTTGTCACCCTGCCTTTTCCAACCTTTGGAGAGGAAGATGATTTTATTATCGTGCGGGGTAAGGGAAATAAAGAGCGTCTGATTCCGGTAAATGACAGTGCGAAAAAAGCTCTAAACACATACTTGGAAGTGAGAGACAGCTTTATGGGGGAGGAGTATTCTAGTTGGTTATTTCCCTCTCGCGGAAAAAGTGGTCATTTGACCCGACAGAGGTTTGGTCAGATTCTAAAAGACTTGGCAATTGAAGTTGGACTAGAGCAAAAACGCGTTTCACCGCATGTTTTAAGGCATGCCTTTGCCAGTCACTTGTTGGCTCATGGTGCTGATTTGCGGTCACTTCAAAAGATGTTGGGGCATGCTGATATCTCCACAACACAGATTTACACCCATGTGTTAAAAGAGAGACTTGTTGGGTTGGTAAACCAGCATCACCCTCTCGCAGGTGCGAAATAATTTGCGAAAAATGACGGTGAAATCTTGACTCTTTCACGCGGTTGCAGCAATTTCCCTGCACAAAACACGAATAAAACGTCATAAAATTACAAAAGCGAGGCTTTAGAAATGAGTTTTACAACCCCTGAACTCTGCCCAACCCGTTTGAACCGTTGCGAACTGGCTGTGCCAGGTTCCAGCCCGAAATTCTTCGAAAAAGCGGCAAAATCAGACGCAGATGCTATTTTCCTGGACCTTGAAGACGCTGTTGCGCCAAGTGATAAGGAACAAGCCCGTAAAAACATCATCGAAGCGCTGAACGATATCGATTGGGGCGATAAGGTAATGTCTGTCCGTATCAACGGCCTGGATACACATTACATGTATCGCGATGTTGTCGATATTGTTGAAAAAGCGGGTGAGCGTCTTGACCTCATCATGATCCCGAAAGTGGGAACAGCTTCCGATATCTATGCCGTTGATATGCTGGTCACACAAATCGAAACAGCAATTGGTCGTAAAAAGCGCATTGGTTTCGAAATGATTATCGAAACAGCTCTTGGCATGCAGAACGTTCATGAAATCGCTGCAGCAAGTAAGCGTAACGAAAGCCTTCACTTTGGTGTAGCTGACTATGCTGCATCAACGAAAGCCCGCACAACATCCATCGGTGGCCCGAACCCACTTTACGGCGTCCTGACAGATCCTGCAGAAGATGGAAGCCGTGATTATCACTGGGGTGACATGTGGCACTATGCCATTGCACGTATGGTTGTTGCTGCCCGTGCAAATGGTTTGCGTGCCATTGACGGTCCTTTTGGTGATTTCTCTGATCCAGATGGGTTTACAGCGCACGGTAACCGTGCGGCGATCCTTGGTTGTGAGGGTAAATGGGCCATCCACCCAAGTCAGATTGATCTGGCAAACAGCATCTTCACACCAGCTGAAGAAGAAGTGGCAAAAGGCCGCCGTATTCTGGAAGCAATGGAAAAAGCACAGGCAGAAGGCGCTGGTGCCGTTGCGCTTGATGGTAAGTTGATTGATATCGCGTCCATCAAGCAGGCAGAAGCGCTTGTAAATCAGGCAGATATCATCTCCGCCCGTACAAAAGGCTAACAGCCTTTAATTTGCCTTAGTTCAAATTTAAAGAAATTTGGCGGAACCGCTTGTTGACGTGGCGGTTCCGCCTATTTATTACTCATTGCCCACGAACGTGTAGCTGGAGAAAGTTTGAACATGGATAATTTCCTCGATTTTGAGAAACCGATTGCAGATCTGGAAGGCCGTATTCGGGACCTGGAAGGTCTTGATAGTGGTAGTGATCTCGAAATCAATGAGGATGTGGCGAAACTTCGTCAAAAAGCGTCACAACTTCTTAAATCAACTTATTCAAAACTCACGCCGTGGCAAAAAACCCAAGTGGCCCGCCATGTGGATCGCCCAAAGCTGAGCCAGATCATCGATCAATTGATCGAAGACTTTACTCCACTTGCAGGTGATCGCGGTTTTGCTGAAGATCAGGCTATTATTGGTGGCCTGGGCCGTTTCCGTGGTCGGTCCGTCATGGTGATTGGTACTGAAAAAGGTCACGATCTGGAAAGCCGCCTGAAGCACAATTTCGGCATGGCCCGTCCTGAAGGATATCGTAAAGCACAGCGCCTGATGAGCATGGCGGATCAATTTGGTATTCCAATCCTGACATTTGTGGATACGTCTGGTGCTTATCCGGGTATCGGTGCGGAAGAGCGCGGCCAAGCTGAAGCCATTGCCCGCTCCATTCAGGTCAGCATGGATGTGCGGGTGCCTGTGATCGCTTGTATTGTTGGCGAAGGTGGCTCTGGTGGCGCTGTTGCGCTTGCAACAGCGAACCGTGTCTTGATGTTTGAAAATGCGATCTACTCTGTGATTTCTCCAGAAGGCTGCGCGGCGATCCTTTGGAAAACCCGTGAAAAAGCGCAGGATGCAGCAACTGCCATGAAGCTAACCGCTCAGGACCTGAAATCCCTCGGCATTATTGATGTCATCATTGAGGAGCCACTTGGTGGAGCCCAGCGTGATGTGCCGGGTGCTATCAATTCGATGGCGGACGTCCTTGAAAAAGAACTTGAAGCGCTGGATGCCAAAGAGCCGGGTGAGCTACGTGAGGAACGTCGCCGCAAATTCCTGGCCATGGGACGATTGGAAGATATGCAGTAAATTTGGACTGCAGGAGATTTTAAAAAGGAGCGGTTACCCGCTCCTTTTTTTGTGCCTCAAAGGCCTGATTTAAAGGCTGCGCCAAGTGCTTTTACGGATTCCTGATGCGGTGTCCAATGGCGACCACCGATCATGCCGCCATCAACGACCAGATCCGCTGCGTTCACAAAACTGGAGTGATCTGATGCGAAAAAGACTGCGGCGCGCGCGATATCTTCCGGCAATCCTGCTCGCGGAATGGGCTGTGCACCGCCTAGGACTTTTGCAGCCAGGACCGCACTGTCATCCGCCGCCTGACCCTTGAGCCCAAGGGCTTTTCCAAAAATACCGGTGGCTGTCGCGCCCGGCGATATTGAATTTACCCGGACATTGGATTCGCCAAGTTCCATAGCCGCACTTCTAGTGAGCTGGAGAACCGCTGATTTGGCAGCACTGTAGATCATGGATGTGGAATATCCTGCCAAATGACCTGCAATACTGGCGTTATTGATAATACTGCCTGCCTGTTGTTTTTTCATGATGGGGGCCACGTGTTTGATGCCAAGAAGGACACCGCCAAACAAGACCTCCATGGCTTTCATCGCATTTTCATAGTCAACGCCTTCAATACTGCCAACAGGCGCAGGGCCTCCAGCGTTGTTAAACAGTGCATCGATGCGGCCAAACCTTTCAAATGTCTGGTCCACCATATTTTTAACGTCTGCTTCCACGCTGACATCTGTTTTGATGAAAACAGCTTTTTCGCCCAAGCGGTCAGCGATGGCATTGCCTTCCTCTTCACGCCGTCCTGCAAAAACGACAGTTGCACCTTCTTCAATGAAGATTTCTACAGATCTAAGGCCAATGCCACTTGTGCCGCCGGTGATAATTGCGATTTTGTTGTCCAGCTGTCCCATAAAAGGCGCCCCCCTGAAGTTATTATTTATTGTGGGGTAAGGTTACTTTGGGAAATTGTTTGGTGCAAATCTAAAAGGTTCGTGGGCGCAAAGCCATAGTTGCAGAACTTCCACTCCAATGCCCGATAGTTTTTCTTGATTGTTCAGTCTGCTTCTTGCGATAGTTAATGACACAGGGAAAACCGGCAAGGGAGTATACGAGTGCTTTATCATCTGGTGATAATTGCAGCCTATTTGATGACAGCTGTGGTCGTCGGGAGGCAACTTCCTTCATATGTTCCCGAAATTGAGCCAACAACAGGTTATTGGGTGGGGGGTGCCTTATTTTTATTTTGCGCTCTGGCTCATGAGTTTATTATGCGCCGGGTTGAGCGTATCCAGATCGACAAAGAGCTGAAAAACCTGAGAAGAGATCTTTCTGCTGCTGAAATGGGGCTTGAGAAGCTGGACGTCGCCATCTCCTCCTTTGCTGGTGAAGATGAGAATATGGACGGTTTTGCGGATGAGATGAAGATGCTCCGCAAGTTGATGCGACAACTGTCCAGCGAAATGAAAGGCGGCAAGCTGGGTAAATCCCCTGAAAATGAAGTAAAGTCCACAGCGGCACGGCCCACATTGGTTGCCAACCAGGGGCCTGGCATTGAAGAAATGGATGAACAGCGTCGTTCGGAAATTCTTGAAATTGTGCGTTCAGGGCTTCAGGAAAACAGGGTGGATCTCTATCTTCAGCCGATCGTGCGGCTGCCCCAGCGCCGAACAAAATATTACGAAGCCTTTTCCCGTATTCGTGGTCCGGAGGGGGATGTGATCACCCCCAAACAATATCTGGCTATCGCTGAAGAAGCAGGACTGGTCGGAACCATTGATAATCTTCTGCTTATTCGTTGTGTGCAGTTGATCCGGCGCATTCGCCAGAAAACAAATGACGTCGGATTCTTTGTGAATGTCTCTGCCCGCACAATGCGGGATTCGGCCTTTTTCCATCAGTTCGTAGAATTTCTGGATCGCAATAGCGATTTGAAAAGTCATTTGATCCTAGAATTTGCTCAGGAAGATATCGATGGGGCGTCTCAGCAATTGAAAGAAGGTCTCGGGATGCTGGCGGAGATGGGATACACTTTCTCTATGGATCAGGTTATCCGCCTTGATATGAACTTTAAAGAACTGTCTGACAGCAATTTTAAATATCTGAAAGTATCTGCAGCTGACTTGATGCCGGGTGCCCATACTTTGCCAATGGACATTCACCCTGATGATCTACATGAGGCGTTGTCACGTGCTGAGATTGAGCTGATAGCGAGTCAAGTGGAAGACGAAGATACGGTTATTAGTCTTCTGGACGCAGATGTTGCTTTTGGTCAGGGCTACTTGTTCGGTGCTCCTAAGCCTCCGCAGGCAGGTTGACCCAACGTATCTCGAACGGTTCTTTTAACTTTCACTATTCTTAAATTGACGCCTTGGTGACTTTATCGTTATCAGAGGGCGCTGATGATGAATTTATGAGGTTGGAGACAGAATGTCTTTCAAGATTGTTCCAGGGCTTTCGTCCTTCGCAGAAAACTATGATGCTTATATTCTGGATTTGTGGGGGGTTGTCCACAATGGTGTGCGGCCTTATCCTGGTGCGTTGGAATGTATGGCGAAGTTGCGTGAAAGCGGTAAACCTCTTTTGCTTCTGTCAAACGCTCCGCGTACAAACGGTTTTGTGCGTGAGTTCCTTAAAGGGATTGGTGTGCCAGAGGATGCATACGACCAAATCCTGACTTCCGGCGACATGACGCGCTTGGTCTTATCTGAGAAACGCTTTCCTTTTCTGGAAGGTAAGGGACTGAAATTTTATCAGTTCGGTGCGGAAAAAGATAAAGGGTTGGATGACGGTCTGGATTATATCAAGACGAAAGATTTGGCTGCGGCTGATTTCCTGATCTGTACAGGGCTCGCGAAAGATGAAGTTGAAACCCCGGAAGATTATCGTGACCTGCTAACAGAAGCCGCCTCTTACAAATTACCTATGTTATGTGCGAACCCCGATCTTACGGTTATGAAGGGGGATAACATTCAGTATTGCGCCGGTGCTCTTGCCAAGCTTTATGAAGAGGAACTCGGCGGTACTGTTGAGCTGTTTGGAAAGCCCTACCCTTGGGCCTACAAGATGTCAATGGAGAAACTTGGCGTTTCAGATCCATCTAAAATTCTGGCTGTCGGGGATAGCATGCGCACTGATATCAAAGGTGCATCTGGTATGGGGATCGATAACGTGCTGGTAAGCGGCGGTATCCATGCGGAAGAGTGGGAACTAAACCCGGGAGATCATCCGTCTGATGCCCAAGTCCAAGAGATTACCGAAGATTATGGTTTCGCGCCAACTTATGTTGTCGGGCATATGATCTGGTAGGAAATGAAAACGACGCGCTTTAGTTAAAGAGCGCGTCGATATCGTCCTGGTCAATTGTCTCCCCAGGCTCTAGATCTTTTTTAGCTTCTTTCTTTTCAGAAGGTGCTTCTACTTCATCATCTGCAGCTTCGGCTATAGGCGCCTCATCAAACATGCTGTCGACATAGTTCTGATCAACACCTTCGCCTTCCAGCGCTGGGCCGTTCAGAAGCGCAGCTTCGCCTGTGCGATCATCTTCAGAAGGTGCTTCGCCCTTATCATCATGTCCCCACGCAGAGGACAGCTTATCCAGATAGGATTCGATATATTCAAGCGTTGAGACAACCTTACTGATGCGTTGACCTGTGATGTCCTGAAAAGAGCAGGCTTCGAAGATTTCCATACAGGCGTCGTTCACGACATCTGCCTCGGTAACGCGTGCGTCCATTATGCGCTCAGTCGCTTCCATGATCTGATTGGTTGCAGATTCGGTCGCTTGAACGATAGCATCCAACTCTTTTCCCGCACGGGGAAGTTTGTCTTGCTTGATGTCCGCAGGCTTAATCTGTGAAATCTCAGCCCTCGCGTTCACAATGAACTGCACGAGATCGCGACAATCCTTGTGGAGACTATCAATCTCGTGCTGGAGAGCTTCGACTTCAGATTTGGAGGTCATTAGAAGTCGCCCAGAACCGCTGACATTTTGGTTTTCAAAGTAGCAGCATTGAAAGGCTTGACGATGTAGTTGTTTACACCGGCTTTCTTGGCTGCGATCACGTTGTCAGTCTTTGATTCGGCTGTGATCATAATGAAGGGTGTCGCTTTCAGGGCTTCATCGCTTCGGACTTCCTGAAGGAGCTGATAACCTGTCATAGGTTCCATGTTCCAGTCGGAGATAATAAGCCCGTATTGTTTTGTGCGCATTTTCGCAAGGGCCGCAGAACCGTCCGTCGCTTCGTCCACATTGTCAAAACCCAACTGCTTCAGCAGGTTACGAATAATGCGAAGCATCGTTTTATAGTCATCGATGATCAGGATCGGCATGTTCATATCGACAGCCATGGATATACCCTCTTGCTTAAGTAACGTTATAAAAAATAGTTTGCCAAACCCATGTGGTTCAGCGGGTTCTTGGGTAAACCCTACGGTTGGAAACTAAAAAAATGGTTAATGATGTTGAGCGGATGTCAGATAGTTCAAATTATTTGCAAAGTTTACTCTTACAAAGGCTTTTGATGCCGATTTTCCTCGGTAAGACTTGCGAAAACTATATGATGGCCTTTATATTGCGTTGCAAAAATAACTGAAGAAAGTGTGGGCATGTCTGGAGCTGATAATTTACATGGTTACTATCTGGAAGATCTTGAAGTCGGAATGACGGCGGCATTTGCCAAGACGGTAACAGAGGCGGATATTGTTATGTTTGCCGGTGTCTCTGGGGATACGAACCCTGTGCACCTCAATGCGGATTTTGCCGCAGGCACTATGTTTAAAGAACGGATCGCACATGGAATGTTGTCGGCAAGTTTCCTGTCCACTGTGTTTGGAACAAAGCTGCCTGGTCCGGGTGCTATCTACATGCATCAGAGTTTGAACTTCAAGGCGCCTGTTCATATTGGTGATACTGTTAATGCTTCTGTGACTTTGCGGGAAATTAATGGAAAGCGTGCGACATTTGATTGCATATGTGAAGTTGGCGAAACTGTCGTGCTGGATGGGGAAGCAACGCTGATGGTTTCCAAACGCCCGTCATAACTGGTGGAACATCCATGCAATTGTTGAGAAGCTGTGAAAATGTCCCAGAGGACTTAAAAGGTCTTGTTCTTGCGATCGGGAACTTTGATGGTGTCCATCGCGGGCATCAGGCTGTGATTGCAACAGCCCAAAAAGAAGCAGACAAACACTCTGTCCCTTCCGGTGTGCTTACGTTTGAGCCACATTCGCGTGAGTTTTTTGCGCCGGATGCACCGCCTATTCGCTTGTCTACCCTGGAGACACGTGCCGCACATCTCAATTGGCTTGGTGTTGATGTGATGGTTGCGCTGACCTTTGATTTGGAGTTTTCGCAAAAATCTGCTGAAGATTTCGTCAAAGACGTCCTTGTCGATGGCTTTGCAGTTAGTCATGTCGTCGTTGGCTATGATTTTATTTTTGGTCATAAGCGACAGGGGACAACTGTCATTCTTGCTGAACTTGGCAAGAAATATGGATTTGGGGTCACTGTCGTAGAACCCGTTGGTGAAGAGACCATTATTTTCTCCTCCACAGAAATCCGAAAATGTCTTGAAGCGGGTGATCCGTTGAAAGCGGCAACACTTTTAGGGCATTGGTGGGAAGTTGATGGAACTGTAGAAAAAGGGGACCAACGTGGTCGCACCATCGGTTTTCCAACTGCGAATGTTCCCATCACGAATTACCAGCAACCTAAACTAGGGGTTTATGCTGTGCGGGTTGGAATGACAGCAGAGGATGGAACGACTTCATGGAGGGATGGTGTCGCCAACTATGGTCGCCGGCCTACATTTGACAAGGCGGATACGCTCTTGGAAGTGCATCTTCTGGATTTTAGCGGTGATCTTTATGGGCAGCATGTGCGTGTGGCATTTGTTGACTACATTCGGGAAGAGCGGAAGTTCAGCGGACTGGAGGCCCTTCAAACTCAAATTAAACTGGATGAGCAGGCAGCACGGAAAATCCTCAGCCGTGAAGATTACCGTCAGGATAAATATGCAGACAAGAAGCATCACCGGAAAAAGTCTTGAAAGTGATCTTAATCCTTGCTCGACAGGGGTTGGTTGACTTGTTAAAAAGGGCCCATGTTTGATAATTGTCAGAGCAGCATCGGTGTAATACGCCTTGGCGGCGCCATATGCCGAATTATTTGCCCGGCCTTTCGTTAAAAGGCCGGGAGTAAAGGCGCACGCTCGACGTACGCGCCGACCTTTCTGAAAGTTTGTATCTATTCGTATCGTTCCGGGTGTGATGCCCGTGAAACCATATTACTGTTAGGATCAGTTCGCCAGATGAGCACTGACTATAAAAATACCATTCGCCTTCCTAAAACAAGTTTCCCCATGAAGGCCGGCTTGCCCAACAAAGAACCAGGGTTGTTAAAGCGTTGGGAAGATATGGATCTGTTTGGCAAATTGCGTGAACAGTCTATGGACCGTGAACAATATGTGCTGCATGATGGCCCTCCTTATGCGAACGGCCATTTGCATATGGGCCATGCTCTTAACAAAGTGCTGAAAGACGTTATCAACCGCTCACAGCAGATGATGGGAAAGAATGCCCACTATATTCCGGGTTGGGATTGCCACGGATTGCCTATTGAATGGAAAATTGAAGAAAAATATCGCAAGGAAGGCAAAAATAAAGACGAGGTTCCTGTTGTTGAGTTTCGTCAGGAATGCCGTGAGTTCGCAGCGAAATGGGTTGAAATTCAAAAAGAAGAATTTAAACGTCTTGGCGTAGAGGGCGATTGGGATAACCCATATCTCACCATGAGTTATGACGCGGAAGCCCAAATCGTTCGGGAGCTATTGAAATTCTCCATGAACGGTGGACTTTATCGCGGATCCAAACCGGTAATGTGGTCCCCGGTTGAAAAGACAGCTTTGGCTGAGGCTGAAGTTGAATATCACGACCATACTTCAACAACCATTTATGTGCGCTTCCCAGTAAAAGAAGGTGCCGACGAATTTAAGGGTTCCAGCGTTGTTATCTGGACGACAACTCCATGGACGATGCCAGGTAACCGCGCCATCGCCTATGGCCTTGAAATCAACTATGTAGGGATCGAAGTCAAAGCTGCAGAAGAAGGCTCGCTTGCAAAAGTTGGCGAGAAGCTCCTTGTGGCGGAAGATCTGCTTGAAGAGATTTGCAAAGAAGCCGGTATCGAAGAACATAGTGTTTTCTGGACAGGAACTGGCGATAAACTTAAGGGTTTGATCTGTCACCATCCTTTTGCAGGTCAGGGCTATGATTTCGATGTGCCGTTACTGGATGGCGATCATGTTACTGTTGATGCGGGTACAGGTTTTGTACACACCGCACCAGGCCATGGTCAGGAAGACTATGAGGTTGGTCTTCGCTACAACTTGGAAATCCCTCAAACCGTTGATGAAGACGGCACCTTCTTCAAACATGTACCGCTTTTAGCCGGTCAGCATGTTTACAAATGTAACGATCATGTAGCGGATATTCTAGAAGAAGCTGGGGCGTTGTTGAAGCGTGGTAAGATCAAGCACTCTTACCCACATTCCTGGCGCTCCAAAGCCCCACTGATTTATCGCAATACAAGTCAGTGGTTTGTCTCTATGGAAACCAATGATCTTCGCAAAAAGGCACTCAAAGCGATTGATGATACCAAGTGGTATCCAAAATCAGGTCACCGCCGCCTTTACAGCATGGTGGAAAACCGCCCTGACTGGGTGCTTTCCCGTCAGCGTGCATGGGGGGTTCCGATCACTGTATTTGTAAATAAGGAAACCGCCGAGATTTTGCGTGATGAAGAAGTCAACGCGCGGATCGTTAAAATTATGGAGGAAGAAGGCGCGGATGCGTGGTTCGATTCTCCTGCGTCCCGTTTCCTTGGAAATGACTATCAGCCGGAAGACTATGAAATGGTCATGGATATTCTGGACGTATGGTTTGATTCTGGCAGTACCCACGCCTTTACTCTGGAAAATCGTCCTGAAATGAAATGGCCTGCGGACCTTTATCTGGAAGGTACAGATCAACATCGTGGGTGGTTCCACTCCTCCTTGCTGGAATCATGCGGTACACGCGGCCGGGCACCATATGATGGGGTGCTGACACACGGTTTCGTGCTGGATGATAAAGGGCGCAAAATGTCCAAATCATTGGGCAATATCGTTGCACCTGAAAAAATCATCAAACAAAGTGGTGCAGACATCCTACGTTTGTGGGTGGTTGCATCTGATTACACCGATGATGTTCGCATCGGTAATGAAATCCTTCAAGGTCAAATGGATGCCTACCGACGTCTGCGTAATACGTTGCGTTACATCCTTGGAAATCTGGCGGATTGGGATGATGCGGAAAAAGTAGCCACAGATGACATGCCTGAGTTGGAGCGCTGGGTTCTGCATCGTCTTTCTGAGTTGGATGAGCAGGTTCGTGCAAACTGCAATTCATATGAATTTAGCCGCTTGTTCACGACTATTCATAATTTCTGTACACTTGAGCTTTCTGCCTTCTACTTCGATATCCGCAAAGATGTGCTTTATTGTGACGATGTTGACGGTATTGAACGCCGTGCGGCCCGTACAGTTCTCGATCAGCTTTTCCACTGTCTGACTTCGTGGCTGGCGCCAGTTTTGGTTTTCACAATGGAAGAAACATGGCTATCCCGTTTCCCAAGTGACGACTGGTCCGTTCATATGAATCAGTTCCCAGAAATTCCGGCAGATTGGCGCAACGCTGAATTGGATGCCAAATGGACCAAGATCCGTGCGTTCCGTAAAGTGGTGACAGGTGCCTTGGAAGTGGAGCGCCGCGAAAAACGCATCGGGTCCAGTTTGCAAGCTGCGCCAACCGTTTATGTAAGTGCAGAATATGAAGCCCTTCTTGAAGGTTTGCCGCTTGCAGATATCTGCATCGCTTCAGCACTAGCACTTTCAACTGATCAGGCACCTGCTGGTGCGTTCACATTGGACGATGTAGAAGGTGTAGCAGTAGTCTCCGCCTTGGCTGAAGGTGAAAAGTGTGATCGCTGTTGGAAGATATTGGACGATGTGGGATCGAACGAAGACCACCCGACACTGTGTGGTCGCTGCGCGGATGTTGTTTCCAATATGGATCTGGAAGAGGAGGCTTCTTGAGCAAGCCGTTTAAACTTGGTTTGATCGTCGCGGTTATATCTGTGGCGATCGACCAGATCTTCAAGATCAACATGGTTGAATTTATGGCCGGCCATCCTTATGGGATTGAGGTCACTTCTTTCTTCCGACTTGTGATGGTCTGGAACAGTGGTGTGAGCTTTGGTATGTTCTCAGGCGGTGAACAGACCCGCCTTTTCCTTATCGCTATTTCCACTGTTATCAGCCTTATATTGCTCGTCTGGCTTTACCGATCCGATCGGAAATTTCTGTCGACAGGGATTGGTTTGGTACTGGGTGGTGCAGTTGGCAATATCATAGACCGTATCCATTATGGGCGGGTCGCTGATTTCTTCGATTTCGATCTTTATTTTATGAGATGGCCTGCCTTTAACATTGCAGACATTGCAATTGTTTGCGGCGTCGCCATATTATTGGTCGATAGCTTGTTTTTTGATGAAAAATCGACTAAAAATGAAGCCTGATTTTGGGGGCAAGTATGGCTGACACAAAAAAAATCTTCGCAGTAGCGGCAATTTCAATCGGTGCATTGACCCTTGCAGGGTGTGACAGTACGCGTCAGGCACTTGGCATTGATGGAAAAAAGGCGCCTGATGAATTTGCGGTTATCACGAAAGCCCCATTGATTATTCCACCTGATTTCACCCTTCGTCCGCCAACCCCTGGGCAGCGAAGCCCACGTGATGAACTAGCGCGTAATAATGCGCAAACTGCCCTGCTGGGACGTAGTTCTTCCAATGGGGTGATTACGCAGCAGGAGGCACGTGCGGCGGGTACGTCTGCCGGGGAACTTGCATTGCTTCGTCAGGCTGATGCGGAAAATGTGGACAGTTCCATTCGCGAGATAGTCAACCGCGAAACATCTGTTCTTGCCGAAAACGACAATTCTCTTCTTGAAAAAGTAATGTTCTGGCAGAAACAACCAAAGTTCGGAACAGTTGTTGATCCGACTAAAGAACAGAAGCGAATCCAGGAAAATGCAGCGCTTGGTAACTCCGCGTCTGACGGTGGCGACACACCTATTATTGAACGGAAGAAACGGGCCCTTCTTGAAGGCTTGTTTGACTAAGCAAGACACCAAAACAATGCGTCTTTGACAGGAACGTGATGCGAGGCAGAAAAATATGCCTTGCAAAGGACACATTCTGTTCTTTTATTAGAAGAAATTCTTATCAATCGAGAGACGTATGTTGAAGAGATTATCTGCAGTCATTCTCCTGATTTCTGTGTCCCTTTTTTTGGGTGGAAATGCCTTCGCCAAAGAGGGGGACGGAGTTCCCAAATTATTTAACCCAAAAACAACAACGCTCAAAAATGGGCTCGAAGTGGTCGTTATTGAAGACCAGCGGGCGCCTGTTGTTACCCATATGGTTTGGTATCGCATCGGTGCCGCAGATGAGCCGCCAGGGAAATCTGGAATTGCGCATTTCCTTGAACATCTGATGTTTAAAGGAACAAAGAATATCCCGCCAGGGAGGTTCTCGGAAATTGTGGCTGAGAATGGGGGGCAGGATAATGCTTTCACTAGTCAGGATTACACGGCCTATTACCAGAATGCCAGTAAAGACAAGCTGCCTCTGCTGATGGAGCTGGAATCTGATCGAATGCAGGGCCTTATCCTTAATGATGAGGCTGTTGGAGCTGAGCTTCAGGTTGTATTGGAGGAGCGTTCCCAGCGTACTGACAACAACCCAAGAGGATTATTCGCAGAGCAGTTTAACGCCGCGAAATATCTGGCGCACCCTTATGGCATTCCAGTTATTGGTTGGCGTCATGAGCTGGAAAAATTGACCACGCAAGACGCCATTGACTGGTACAAAAAATATTATGCGCCCAATAATGCGATCCTTGTTGTTGCGGGGGATGTGGAAGCTGAAGAAGTCTTTGCTTTGGCGAGAAAGTACTATGGCAAAGCGGTGCCACAAGAAATTCCAGAACGCGCTCGCCTCCAAGAGCCGCCACAAATCGCAAAACGTACTGTAGTGATGTATGATAAACGTGTGCGGCAACCTTCATGGCAGCAATCTTATCTGGCACCTGTTGAAAGAAGCACAAGCATTAAACAGGTGAGAGCACTGGAAGTCCTCAACAATATCTTAAGCGAAGGCCCGACAAGCCGCCTTTACTCGAAGCTGGTCATTAAAGACAAGGTGGCTGTGGGTGTCGGCAGTTATTATGACAGTTCGAGTTTCGATCCGTCTTCTTTCGTCTTTTATGGAACACCAGCGAACGGAATTTCAGTTGAAGAACTGGAAAAAGCGGTCCATTTGATAATTCGCGATGTTTTGGAAAATGGCGTGAGCGATGAAGAGATCAAGACCGCCAAAACACGGATGCTCGCCTCAGCAATTTATGCACGAGACAGTCTAAGTACAGCGGCCAACATCTTCGGCGGTGCCTTGGCGCAGGGGACAAAAATTGAAAATGTGGTCAATTGGCCTTCCCAGATTTCAGACGTAACAAAGCAAGAGGTGATCGACGCAGCGAGACAGGTCTTCGTAGAAGAGCGTTCTGTTGTTGGTAAATTGCTGCCGGAGGAAAAATAGGATGGTGCGTATGATTTTCTCCAGTTCAAAAGCGGTCGCAGCATTCCTTTTGACAAGTGTCATCATTATGAGTGTTCTGCGGTCGGCGGAAGCCCTCGAAATCCAGCAAGTGACCAGCCCTGGTGGAGTAAAAGCCTGGCTGGTTGAAGAAAAATCCATTCCGATCATCAGTATGGAGGTGATCTGGAAAGGGGGCTCTGTTGCTGTTCCAAAAGAGAAAGCGGGCCTAGCCCACCTTATGGCGTCAACCATGGATGAAGGGGCGGACGAGCTGGATAGCGAGGCATTCCAAAAACGTCTATCCGATCTCGCGATCAGCCTGTCTTTCAGTGCCAGCAAAGAAAACTTCTCAGGTTCTTTAAAGACACTTAGTCAGAACCGTGAGGAAGCATTTCAGTTATTTTCAAAGGCGATTACGGATCCGAGATTTGATCAGGAGCCCGTTGAACGTATCAAAGGTCAAATTCTGGTAAGTCTGAACCAGAAGAAGAGCAACCCTAACAGTATCGCCGGCCGCAAATGGTTCGAAAAGGCTTTTGAGGGAAATCCTCTCTCCATTCCATCGCAAGGGTATATGGAAACTCTGGAGATGCTTACCCCTGCGGATCTGAAGGAATTTAAATCACGGCTGATAGCTTTGGACAATATCTATATTTCGGTTGTTGGGGATATTGATGCCGATACTTTAGGTCGGCTTTTGGATGAGACATTCGGCAAATTGCCAAAAGAAAATGGTGTTGGAAAAGCTCTGGAAATGACGGCTGCATTACCGGCTAATCCAATTGTGGATGTCACCGATATGACAATCCCGCAAAGCGTGGTGATATTTGGCGGGCAAGGTGTCAAACGGGATGATCCGGATTATTATGCGGCCTATGTTTTGAATTATATTTTGGGCGGCGGAGGATTTGCCAGCCGCCTCAACGAAGAAATCCGCGAAAAACGAGGCCTGGTATATTCGGTATATAGCTATCTCTCGCCCTACCGATCTGTTGGGTTGCAGCTTGGTGGTTTTGGCACCAGCAATAAATCAGTTGGCGAAGCGATCGGACTGGTTAAGGCAGAGTTTCAGAAAATCCGGGAAAACGGAGTCACGGAGAGAGAGCTTGCCGCGGCTAAGACGTATCTCAATGGATCTTTTCCTTTACGTCTGTCCTCCAACAATAAAATCGCCAACATTATGGTTGGAATGCAGTTATCGGAACTTGAGCCTTCCTATTTGTCAAAGCGTGCTGATTTGATCAATGCGGTAACGAATGAGGATATCAAAAGGGCGGCTTTGCGGCTAACGGATCCGGAGAAAATGATCATAACTGTGGTCGGTCAGCCAGAGGGACTTTAATTCTCTCTCAAATGAACAGAAAGTGTGCGGTTTTGGCGTCGCATTCTGCTACGTTATCTTAACCCTTTTCTGAGAGATAAGGGGCTTAATCGTAGTGGGTGAGGGGTCATGAACTACAAGCAGACATTTGAAAATTGTTTCGGTGAAGCGACTGATAAAAAGGACTGGCTTCGTACAGCCTTTTTGAAATCACTGGCGCAAACAGAAACGATTGCTGTTTCTCTGGAAACCATGCGGGATACAGGTCGCTTGCCAATCCTTGGCCTTCCCTACCAAGAACAGGATCTCGATGATCTGGCTAATCATCCTTTTCTGAAAGACAATGATTTTAAGCGTTATGTCGTGGTGGGGATTGGCGGCTCCTCCCTAGGCGCACAGGTGCTTGTCAGTTTGCGCGACAAGGATGATGAACCTTACATTCATTTTTGGGATACGCTTGATTACCATGTGATGAAACCTCATCTGACCGGTAAAAAACTTCAAAACACGGCTTTCCTTCTTATTTCAAAATCTGGCACGACGCCTGAGATTATGGCGCAAACCTTGCTGGTTATCGAAGCGCTGAACAACTCTGGAGGCGCGGAACAGGTGCGTTCGCAATGCCTTGCGATTTGTGAGCCGGGGAATAACCCACTTGGCCTTATTGCAGATAAATGGGGAATAGAACGTCTGGATCATGATCCAAATGTCGGCGGACGATATTCAGGACTTTCTGTCGTTGGTGCCTTACCTGCTATTCTGGGTGGCATCGATATGAAAAAGGTGCGAAGGGGTGCTCGAAAAGTTCTAGATGACGCCTTGCAAAACGCCGAATCTGCACCTCGTGCTGCCGCTGCACTTAATCATGCGTTATATGATTTGCATGGTGTGCGTATGAATGTTCTGATGCCATATGCCAAGCAATTGGAGCCTTTTACCCACTGGTTCAGGCAGTTATGGGCAGAGAGTATTGGTAAAGACGGCCGAGGCAGCACGCCACTTAACGCGCTTGGACCCATTGACCAACATAGCCAATTGCAGCTTTGGCTGGATGGGCCAAATGATAAATTCTTCACCTTGATTATTAATCACCAACAGGATGAAAGCCCGATTATGGATGTTGGGCTCGCGGATAATCACCCTGAGTTGGAATATCTTCGTGATCATAGAATCAGTGAAGTGGTCCTTGCGGAAGCAAATGCAACGGCCAAGACACTGGCAGATCGCGGCAAATTCCTACGCTGTATCTACATTGATAAACTGGATGAAGAAACGCTTGGTGCGTTGATAATGCACTTTATGTTGGAAACCATCTTTACCTGTTACCTTCTAGACGTTAATCCTTTTGATCAGCCTGCCGTTGAAGATGGCAAGCGACTAACGAAAGAGTATCTAAAAGGTGACTGATGACGCTTCGGCGGCTTCCCGATAATATTGTCAACCAAATCGCCGCCGGTGAAGTGATCGAAAGACCTGCATCTGCGGTAAAAGAACTTGTTGAAAACGCCATTGACGCGGGTGCCACGCGCATTGATGTGGTGATGCGTAATGGCGGAAGGTCTCTCTTGTCGGTAACCGACAATGGCAAGGGCATGTCGGAGGACGAGCTTGCGCTGTGTTTTGAACGTCACGCGACGTCGAAATTACCCGATGAGGATTTGGTTCACATTCAGCATCTGGGTTTTCGCGGGGAAGCCATTCCGTCTATCGCATCAGTCAGCCGCATGACTATTTCCACACGAACGAAAGATGCCGATACCGGTTGGACCCTGACGGTCGAGGGGGGAACTCGTGGTGATGTGCAGCCTGTGGGGATGCCAGCGGGAACGCGTGTGGAAGTGCGCGACATTTTCTTCGCTACACCTGCGCGCCTTAAATTTCTGAAATCAGAACGAGCTGAGTTCGGAGCGGCGCTGGATGTGATGCGCCGGCTTGCCATGGCCTATCCTCATATTGCTTTTTCTCTGGCAGATGAAAAACGTACTGCGCTCAAAGTTAATGCCGCGCAAGGTGATTTGTTTGAAGCCTGGCTGGATCGCTTGGGCGCGATTATGGGCCGTGAATTTACGGAAAACGCCCTTAAGATTGATGCGGAGCGGGATGGTATTATCCTGACCGGCTATGCAGGTGTGCCCACATTGAACCGTGGTAATGCGGCAATGCAGTTCATGTTTGTAAATGGTCGCCCGGTGAAAGATAAACAGTTTACCGGCGCGGTACGGGCAGCCTATATGGATTTGCTAGCCCGCAATCGTCACCCCTTATTGGCATTGTTCTTAGAGCTGCCGCCGGAACAGGTGGACGTAAACGTGCATCCGGCAAAAGCGGAAGTGCGGTTTCGGGATTCCGGTGGTGTGCGTGGTCTTATCATCGGTGCTCTAAGGAATGCGCTTGCAGAAAATGGTCATCAGGCATCTTCCACAATTGGTGGGCAAGTACTTGGGGCTTTTAAACCACAAAGTGTCCAGCTACCTTTGCAAAGCAGACCTTCGCGTCCGGTTGGGATGGGGAACTGGTCTGACGTTCAACAAGAACGTCGCGCCTATCAGGGGCTGCAAGAAGAAGCGGCGACATATCACGCACCGCTTCCGGTAAGCGGTTCGGTTCCCGAAATTGCAGACCCTCTGCCTGTTCAGGGTGTTGGCGATGAACAAAGCCCTGCACCGGAACGACCAATTGAAGATTATCCCTTGGGCGCAGCACGTGGCCAATTACATGAAACCTATATTGTTGCACAGACGCGTGATGGTATGGTTTTGGTTGATCAACACGCAGCCCATGAACGGTTGGTTATGGAGCGCATGAAGAAGGCGTTTGCCGAGAATAATGTCCCAAGGCAGATGCTTCTATTGCCGGACGTTGTGGAACTGGATGAAGTTTCCGCCAATCGTATTAGCGAACGCGCAGAAGAACTTGCCCAAATGGGACTGGTGATTGAACCCTTCGGTCGTGGGGCAATTGTTGTTCGGGAAACACCAGCCATGCTCGGGACCTGTGACGTAAAGAACCTCATTCAGGATTTGGCTGATGATCTTGACGAATATGATACGGCGCTTGCATTAAAAGATCGTATGGATGATGTGTTCGCCACGATGGCATGTCATGGGTCCGTGCGGTCTGGTCGCCGCTTAACCGCTGAAGAGATGAACGCCCTTCTAAGGGAAATGGAAGTGACGCCGCATTCCGGGCAATGCAATCACGGCCGCCCAACCTATGTCGAGCTGAAGCTGCACGATATTGAAAAGCTGTTCGGTCGCCGGTAAGTCCTTTGGAGAACAAGATGTCTGAACTTAAACAACATTCCTTTGATGTTGTGATTATCGGTGGTGGGGCCGCAGGCTTGATGGCGGCGATAGAAGCGGGTAAACGCGGCCGTCAGACCTTGGTTGTTGAAAAAGCCGAGAAGGTCGGGAATAAGATCCTGATCAGTGGCGGAGGCCGCTGTAATTTTACGAATATCGGGGCGGCACCTGACCGGTACGTGTCTGAAAACAAGCACTTCATGAAATCTGCCCTCCGTCGTTATACCCAAGCAGATTTCATTTCCATGGTCGAAAAGCACAATGTTGCCTACCACGAGAAGAAATTGGGTCAGCTTTTTTGTGACAACGGTGCCGCCAGTATTAATGAGATGCTGCTTAAAGAATGTGATCAGGCTGATGTCGCTATTTGGTGCGATGCTACGGTTAAAGATGTTCAGCAAGAGGAAGAAGGCTTTGTGGTGCTTTTGGATGGGCAAGCAGTTCATTGCAAGTCGGTGATTGTTGCCAGCGGTGGCCTTTCCATTCCAAAGATGGGGGCAAATGATTTCGCTCACCGCATGGCGCGAAAATTTGATCTTATCGTTACAGAAATGAAACCGGGTCTAGTCCCTTTTACCTTCGAATCTGCCGACATGAAGCGGTTTTCCGATTTGACCGGGGTAGCGGCAGATGCAGAGGTGTCGATCGGAAAGGTAAAATTCCGGGAGAATATTTTATTTACCCACAAAGGAATGAGCGGCCCCGCCATTTTGCAGATTTCTTCATTCTGGGACGAAGGGAAGAGCGTCAAAATTGACTTCCTGCCTGATCTGGATCTGTTAGAAGAATTTAAGAAACAACGGAATGAAAACCCGAAATCTTCCGTTCGGAAGTTTGTCTCGAACCTGCTCCCCAATAAACTGGCGGAACGATTGATAGAACCTTTTGGAGAGCTTCCTGAATTTGGGAATTGTTCAGACAAGCTGTTTCGAAACATTGCGGCGGCGTTTAAGGAAATTCATGTTACCCCAAATGGCACTGAAGGTTACCGGAAGGCAGAGGTGACAGTCGGTGGGGTTAGCACATCCGAGCTAAGTTCCAAAACCATGGAAACCAAAAGCGTTCCGGGCCTGTATTTTATAGGGGAGGCTGTTGATGTGACGGGTTTCCTTGGCGGATATAATTTCCAATGGGCGTGGTCGTCAGGTTACGTTGCCGGGCAATATGCGTGACGATCCAAAATATTGGCGAGAGCTTTGTCCTCGCCTTCATATAGAGGAGGCAGCGCAACCAGTGCAATCCCTTCTGGGCATCAGCGATGTGACCAAAGCGACTGATGATATTCGATCCTGCGGGTATCTGACTATCTCAGATGTTATCCCCGATGATCTAGTTCGGAAGTTAAAAGCGGGGATGGATAAGCTGGTGAGCGAAGAAATCGAACCCGTTTATATTTATCTTTATGATGAGGCGTGGCAGCTGTTCGAAAGTCTGCGTCCACTTTTGTCAGCCATATTGGGGGAGGGATATAAAACCCTTCCAAATTTCTGGGCGTGGCATCTGGCGGATGGCGGTGCAAAAGGCTGGCCTCCGCATCGTGATTGCAGCGCCGAGACGGTGTTTGATATTGGCGGTGATCAGATTTTCATGAGCTTTTCTCTATGGGTGCCGCTGGTTGATGTGGAGGAGGCGAATGGCTGTATGTATGTCATCCCCCGAGATCAAGAACAGAACTTACCTGCAGACCATGAATTTCAGCGTGAGCAGTTGGACGCCTACGGGGTGCCATTAACAGTCAGTGCGGGGAGTGTCCTTGGTTGGCCTCAGGATCTGATCCATTGGGGCGGGGAATATTCAGATAGCGCATTGCCAGCCCGCAGAAGCCTGTCATTTGAGTTTCAAAACACCGCTTTTGATCCCTTGGCAGAACCGTTATTGGATACCGGACATCCGCCAGATTTTAAAACGCGACTTGCCCTTCTGGATCAGCAATTTGAGAAATACCGCCATATTGCCGGTGTGTTAGGTTAAGCGACAACTTTCAGGAAGATGAGCTTTGCAGCTCCGTATTTCCGCTCGTCCAACAATTCAAACTGATCCGGTGCCGTGAACTTCTCTTTCGCGGCGAGCTCAACCACAGCAATTGACCCTTCTTTTAGCCAGTTTGTCTCCAGCAGATTTTGAAGCGCAGGTGCTGCCAAATCCATATTGTAAGGAGGATCCATGAGCAGCAAATCTGCAGGAGGGCCGCCGCGTCCGCACTTGGTGGCATCCTTATTTAGGACCATGGTCTGGCGTTGTGCACCCAACAAGGCAATGTTTTGCTTGGTGAGCTTCAGGCTATCGTGATGATTATCCATGAAGACAACATCACTTGCCCCACGAGACAAGGCTTCAAGCCCTAAAGCGCCGGTTCCGCAAAAAGCGTCCAGAACGCGCGCGCCGCGAGGTAGGGGACCATTGTCGGTTCGGTAGTTGTCGCCATGACCTAAGATGTTAAACAAGGCCTCGCGTGTACGATCCGCTGTTGGCCTAACACGTTTATCTTCCGGCAGAAGCAGTTTCTTGCCTCGCGCCTCTCCTCCGACGATCCGCATTAACGCTCTCGTTTACGTGGTGGTTTGCTACCCGGTTTACCTGCTGGTTTCCGAGGCGCAGGTTTTTTCGCGCCGCTTTTAAGGCTCAGTTTACCGCCTTGATTGCGACGGCCCCGGCCTCCACGGTGCTGCGGTTCTTCTTCCGGCTCTTCAAACTTCTCAACACCCATCTGATCACGAAGGATCTTGGATTTAACTTCATCCGTTTCGCCTTCTTTCAATTCGCCCAATTGCAGAGGGCCATAAGACGTGCGGATCAGCCGAAGAACCGGATAATTCAGATGTTCCATCACTTTGCGGATTTCACGGTTTTTACCTTCGCGAAGTGAAATGGTTAGCCAGGAATTAGCCCCCTTAGAACTGTCGAGAGTTGCCTCAATGGCGTCATACCGGATGCCCTCAACAGTAATACCTTTTGCAAGGCGGGCAAGTTCAGCTTCTTTTGGGTGACCATGGACGCGGACACGATATTTACGCTTCCAACCCGTTGCAGGAAGCTCTAATCGTCGGGCCAGTTCCCCATCATTGGTCAGAAGCAACAATCCTTCTGAGTTCAAATCAAGACGTCCAACCGAAATCACGCGGGGGAAATCTTCAGGCAGTTTGCTGAAAACGGTATCTCGCCCTTTTTCATCCTTGTGGCTTGTGACAAGACCGACAGGCTTGTGATAACGCCACAGGCGTGGACGCTCTTTCTTAGGCAAAGGTTTGCCATCCACCAGAATTTTGTCGCGCATGGACACAGTCACCGCAGGGGTGGTCAGCTTCGTTCCGTTCAAGGTTACTCGGCCCGCTTCGATCCAACGTTCCGCATCCCGGCGCGAACACACACCGGCACGCGCCATGCGCTTGGCAATGCGTTCTTTTTTCTCTTCGGTGTCACTCATGGGTTTTGCCTCGCGCATTCTACAAAGGCATCAATGATCTTTCGATCGCCCTCAGATATCAGGTATTCTGGGTGCCATTGTACGCCAAGACAGAACCGATAGCGACTATCTTCAATTCCTTCGATCACCCCGTCAGGCGCATAAGAATTGATGGTAATGTTGTCGGAGGCGTCTTTTGCGGCCTGATGATGGGCACTGTTCACCGCAAGCGTATCGGTTCCCACGATTTTATGTAGGAGCGTTCCAGCCTCTACGGATACGTTGTGACCTGCTTCGGTGCGTGGGTTTGGTTGTTCATGCGCTAAGCAGTTTTCCACCTCATCGGGGATATGCTGGATCAATGTACCACCGAGGATAACGTGCAGAAGTTGTTGCCCCCCACAAATTCCCAGAACTGGTTTATCGGCGTCCAACATCAATTCGGTGACAGCTTTTTCAAAAGCGGTACGGCGATCTTTGGTCACTACCGTGTCGTGACGGTTGGTCGCGCCGAACATGGCGGGGTCCACATCAAAGGCACCGCCCGTCACGAGTAATCCGTCCAAATGCGCTGCGTAATCCGCCGCCATTTCTGGCTCATGCGGCAGGGGCATAGGAAGACCACCCGCTTGTGTGATGACGTCCGCGTAATTTTGCCGAAGGGCGTACCAAGGCATGTTGGAATAGCCGCCGGGTTCTTCGGAATCGAGTGTAATGCCAATAACAGGTTTTTTCATGCTTTCTTGTACGCTTATGGCAGATTGAACTCAATAGAAGATCGTTGTGGATAAAGGCTTTTGATCCTTGACCTAAAGGCGCGTGTGGTTAATCTGTCCCCCATGGATTACGAGCTGTCAAATTACATGGAAGTTGCCCTGCAAAGCGCAGAGCTGTCCGCAAAACGAAAAGAGGTTCCCGTTGGGGCCGTTGTTGTGGATAGCAAAACGGGCCGCATTGTTGGTAAAGCTGGCAATCAGATGATCAGTCGGAGTGATCCAACAGCCCATGCAGAAATGTTGGCGATTAAGGCGGCAGCGAACATGATCGGCAGTCAGCGGCTTGTGGATTGCGATATCTACGTCACGCTGGAGCCTTGCCCCATGTGCGCCGCAGCTATTTCCCATGCCAGAATTCGCAGGCTTTACTTCGGCGCGTTTGATCCGAAGGGGGGCGGGGTTGAATTTGGACCCAGAATATATGATCATGACACTTGTCATCACAAACCGGAAGTTTATGGTGGCATTGGGGAGGCGCAATCAGCCCGCTTACTAAAAGATTTTTTCGCCAACAAACGGTGAAAAGGATCCCTTAATAAGAATAACAAGAAAGAGGAAAGAAAATGATTTTCGAACATTCTGACAAGGTGAAAGACCTACAGGCTCGTGTGCAGGCCTTTATGGATGAGCATGTCTATCCAGCCGAAGAGATTTTTGAAGAGCAAGTCAACGAAGGGGATCGTTGGCAACCAACAGCCATCGTGGAAGAGCTGAAGGAAAAAGCGAAAGCAGCTGGCCTTTGGAATCTGTTCCTGCCTGAAAGTGACCGTGGCGCGGGCCTTACAAATCTGGAATATGCACCGCTTTGTGAAATTATGGGCCGTGTTCACTTTGCACCAGAAGTGTTTAACTGCTCCGCGCCAGATACCGGCAATATGGAAGTTCTTGAACGTTACGCATCTGAGGAGCTGAAAGACCGTTGGTTGAAGCCACTTCTGGAAGGTGAAATCCGTTCCGCCTTTGCCATGACAGAACCACGCGTCGCCTCATCCGATGCGACAAATATTGAATCAGATATCATTCGTGACGGTGATGAATATGTGATCAATGGCCGTAAATGGTGGACATCCGGCGCAATGGACCCACGCTGTAAAGTGCTGATCTTTATGGGTAAGACAGACAAAAATGCGGCGATCCATAACCAACAATCCATGATTGTGGTTCCGATGGACACACCGGGCATCGAAATTAAACGCTTCCTGCCAGTGTTCGGATATGACCATGCGCCGCACGGTCACGCCGAAGTGGACTTTAAAGACGTTCGCGTTCCTGCAGATCACATTCTTCTGGGTGAAGGTCGTGGTTTTGAAATCGCTCAAGGTCGCCTTGGCCCAGGACGTATTCACCACTGCATGCGCTTGATCGGTGTTGCAGAACGTGCGCTGGAGAAAATGTGTGAACGTGTTCAAAGCCGTGTGGCGTTCGGCAAGAAGGTTTCCGAACAGACAGTAACGCTGGAACGTATCGCGGAATCCCGCGCCATGATCGAACAGGCCCGCCTGCTGACCCTAAAAGCAGCTTACATGATGGACACCGTTGGCAACAAGAAAGCCAAAGCTGAGATCGCCATGATCAAGGTGGTTGCACCGAATATGGCGTGTAAAGTTATTGACTGGGCTATTCAGGCCCATGGCGGCGGCGGTGTCACAACCGACTTCGGCCTTGCCGCAGCATATGCCGGTGCCCGCACCCTGCGTCTCGCCGACGGCCCAGACGAGGTCCACCGCAACCAGATCGGTCGCTTGGAACTTAAGAAATACAGCTAAGCTCAAAAGAAAAGCCCCCGGAAATCCGGGGGCTTTTTTATACTTCCATGCGGGCGACGACTTGGCCTTCTGTAACGGGGTCACCTTCTTTCACAAGGATTTCAGTGACTTTGCCATCTTCTGGAGCGTCGACCGGGATTTCCATTTTCATGCTTTCCAGAATGATAATGGCGTCTTCTTCATCAAGCGTTTCGCCGATCTCAGCCTCGATCTTCCAAACCTTGCCGGCGATTTCACTTTCGATATCAATAACTGACATTGTTCCCCTCGTGCTTATTATTGTTTCTTCACGTTCTCACATGTTTCCACAGAAGCGTCAGAGTGCCAACTATTAATTACCCTTATTAGATAGCAGCACGGGACGCTTTTTTGCGTTCATGCGGATCTAGGTGACGTTTGCGAAGACGGATGTGATTTGGTGTCACTTCCACCAATTCGTCATCATCAATGTAGGCAATCGCTTGTTCCAGGCTCATTTTCCGTGGTGGTGTCAGGCGAATGGCGTCATCTGAACCTGAGGCGCGGATGTTAGTGAGCTGTTTGGCTTTAAGCGGGTTTACTTCCAGATCGTTTGGACGGTTATGTTCCCCAAGGATCATGCCTTCGTAAACATCAACACCGCCGCCGACAAAGAAGAAACCACGGGCTTCCAGGTTCCAAATTGCGTATGCGACGGATTTACCAGTTGCATTGGCAATCAGAACACCATTGCGGCGACCTGGAATTTCACCTTTATGCGGTGTGTAGGAATGGAACAGACGGTTCATGATGCCGGTACCGCGGGTATCGGTCAGGAACTCACCATGGTAGCCGATCAGGCCACGTGTTGGACAAAGGAATGTTACACGTGTTTTTCCGCCGCCAGATGGACGCATATCCGTCATCGTCCCTTTACGAAGGGCAATTTTTTCAACGACAACGCCTGAAAACTCGTCATCCACGTCAACCACAACTTCTTCAAGTGGTTCAAGCGTTTCGCCAGTTGCTTCGTCTTTTTGGAACAGAACACGTGGGCGGCTGATGGAAAGTTCGAAACCTTCGCGGCGCATATTTTCAATCAGAACACCCAACTGCAATTCGCCGCGGCCGGATACCACGTAGCTGTCAGCCTCTGGGCTGTCTTCTACACGAATAGAAACGTTACCTTCGATTTCCTTCATCAGGCGGTCACGGATAACACGGCTTTGAACTTTATCACCGTCACGACCAGAAAGCGGCGATGAATTAATCGCGAAAGTCATAGAGATGGTTGGCGGATCAATTGGCTGTGCGAACAAAGGTTCAGTCTCTTCAGGAGTACTGAGAGTATCCGCAACAGTGGTCTTTACAAGACCGGCGATGGAGACAATATCGCCAGCACGCGCTTCATCAATCGGCTCGCGGTCCAAACCACGGAACGCCATAATTTTAGATGCACGCGCATCTTCGATTTTCTTGCCATCACGTGACATGCCTTTAAGAGGCTCATTTGTTTTCAGGACACCACTTTCAACACGGCCTGTCAGAAGGCGACCAAGATATGGATTGCTTTCGATGGTTGTGACCAGCATCCGGAAAGGTGCGTTTTCATCTACCGTTGGGGCGGGGACGTGGCTGACAATCAGATCAAACAGCGGATTGAGGTTCTCTTTTGGGCCATCCAGTTCTGGTGCGGCCCATCCATCTTTACCGGAGGCGTAAAGCACAGGGAAGTCGAGCTGTTCTTCGTTTGCATCCAGGGCCACCAGAAGATCAAAGCATTCGTCGAGAACTTCTTCCGGGCGACCATCCGGGCGGTCTGCTTTGTTGATCACGATAATTGGTTTAAGGCCAAGGCCAAGGGCTTTCTGTGTCACGAACTTAGTCTGCGGCATTGGGCCTTCGGCAGCGTCCACAAGAACAACAACACCATCAACCATGCTCAGGATACGCTCAACCTCACCACCGAAGTCGGCGTGGCCTGGGGTGTCCACGATATTCAGGCGAAGGCCTTCATATTCAACGGATGTACATTTGGCCAAAATGGTAATGCCACGTTCCCGTTCCAGATCGTTGGAATCCATGGCGCGCTCGGCTACCTGTTGGTTTTCTCTAAAGGTCCCGCTTTGTTTTAGCAGGCCGTCCACAAGTGTGGTTTTCCCATGGTCAACATGGGCGATGATCGCGACGTTACGGATTTCCATGATAATCTTTACATTCAATAGCTAAAGGGCGCGCGCAGTATAGCGGCAAAGCCGCATATAGCAACCTTTCTAGGCACTTTTATTACGGCTTAAAAATTAACCTTAACGGACTTGTCTGTTGAAGGTGCTTTCATAGGAATATCCGGGGGGATGATAAACGATCGCAGCCCAGATCATTTTGCGCCCTGCGCCGTAATATCGGCGAACCACGCGAAGGCCCGCTGAGCCTTCGTCAACCATCATTTTATCTGCAATTTCAAAAGGTAAGCAAAAAGGCTCTATGCGTTGGGAAACCTCTTGAACAACTTCACCATATCCTTCTTGCAGCAAAGCATGTGTATGCGCGGTTGGAGTGGCCGCCAGTAAATCAATCACGTCTCTGTGGCTGTCACGGAAATACAGATTTAAAAATCCATCCGCTTTGGTTCCAGAATATGGGAATCGGCGGGCATTAACGCGCCACCATTTGGCTCCCGGTTGGCTCTCAATAAGCTCTGCTTCTTCCTTGCTCAGCCGAATTTCCTCATATTGAAGATTGGCCAAAAAAGTACCTGGTTGATATTGTAGAAGTTCGGCCATCGTGCCCACATCCTGTGTGTAGCACTCCTGCCCTCCTTTGGATCTGACAATGGTGCCGGACCCACGGCGGCTAAATGTCAGGCCCCATTGTTGGAGCATTCGAAGAGCATTTCGGATTGTTTGTTTGCTGGCAGAGAATTCTTCAGACAACTGCACCTCTGTGGGCATGGAATGCCCAACTTCATATGTGCCATCACTGATCCGTTCGCGAAGGGTTTTCGCAATGATCAGATATTTAGGGTCTGATGAATTCTCTACAAACATAGGGTCATTCTAGAAAGAAGTGGCTGACATGTTATACGTTGTGTCATCCAGACTTTCGACCAAATCTGCCCAAGGGGTCACCCGGCAAAGTTCATAGCGGAAGAAATACTGGCAGGCAGACAATTTCCCTTGATAGAAATCACGTTCCTCTTCTATTTCAGTTTTGGACAAAGCCGCATCTGCGACCAAGGCTTGTTTCAGCCATTGCCATCCAATAATGGCGTGTCCAAACATATCCAGATAGATGGTCGCGTTAGCGAGAGACTTATTGACCTCGCCCTTCATCATTGAGGCACCTACTGTCTGCGTTACCTCCCCAATTCGGTGAAGGGATTTTTCCAGCTGATCCGCAAATTCTTGCAGCTTTGGGTTCGATTTGGCTTCGGTTGTGGTTTCCAAAATTTTGGAAGACAAAAGTTTGAGGCCCGCGCCACCATTCATCATGACTTTACGTCCAAGAAGGTCTAACCCTTGAATGCCATGGGTTCCCTCATGAATTGGATTTAACCGGTTATCTCTATAATACTGCTCAACGGGATAATCGCGTGTGTAGCCATAGCCGCCCAGAACCTGAATGGCGTGTTTATTTGCCTCGAGGCAAAACTCACTCGGCCAGGATTTTACAACGGGGGTCAGCATGTCCAACAGAAGGCTTGCTTCCTTGCGCGCGGCTTCATCTTCGGCGGTATTCTCTTCATCCACCAGGCGCGCGGCGTAAAGACACAAGGCAAGGCCACCTTCAACAGCTGCTTTTTGGGCAAGTAGCAGTCGCTTGATGTCTGCATGTTCGATTAACATCAGCTGGGAGGAGGTGGGGTCTTTGCCATCTGGATGGCGGCCTTGAGGGCGGTTTTTTGCATAATCAAGGCTGTACAGATACCCAGCATATCCAAGGCTAACCGCGCCAAGGCCAACACCAATGCGGGCCTCGTTCATCATATGGAACATATAGAACAGGCCTTTATGCTCCTCCCCGATCAGATAACCAACAGCCCCCTCATTTTCGCCAAAATTAAGAAGTGTGTTTGTGGTGCCCCGGTAACCCATTTTGTGGTTCAAGCCCGCAAGATGAACGTCATTGCGCTCCCCAAGTGTTCCATCATCATTTACCAGGAATTTGGGCACGATGAAAAGAGAGATACCTTTTACACCAGCTGGACCACCTGGAATTTTTGCAAGCACCAGATGAACAATATTTTCTGATAACTCATGTTCACCCGCAGAGATCCACATTTTATTGCCGGTAAGGCGATAGGTGCCATCGTCTTGAGGAACTGCTTTGGTTTTAATATCTGACAGGGAAGACCCTGCTTGGGGTTCCGACAGACACATGGTGCCGAAAAAGCGGCCAGCCACCATGGGCTTCATGTATTTTTCTTTTTGGCTCTCACTGCCATATGAACGAATAACGTTTGAGGCGCCTACTGTTAGAAACGGATAGCCAGCGGTTCCAACATTTGCACTTGTGAAAATGGAGTTGCAGGCCATGGCAACAGTGGCAGGTAGCTGCATCCCATCCACATCATAGTCATGTTGCATTCCCATAAAGCCAGCTTCGATAAATGCGGTTAGCGCTTCTTTGACCTCTGGGATGATGTGAACTTCTTCGCCATCGAATGTTGGCTCGTTTTGGTCTGATTTTGCGTTGTGGGGGGCGAACAGGTCCGCTGCCATTTGCTGCGCTGTTCCTAAAATGGCATCAAAAACGTCGCGATCGTGGTCTGCAAAACGTTCTCTTGAGCAGAGGGACGAAACATTCAGCATTTCATGGAGTTGAAAATGCAGATCGCGTTCGCTGATGGTTGGAATGGACATACCTTCATTACCTTTGTTTTTATTTTTTGTGCAGGGTGTAATGACCTATTTGTAGCATTTTTGACTTAAAGAAACAGCGAAATCTCTTCTGTTCACGTTTCAGTTTTCAATTGTGATTTTCTTTCCAATTCCGCCCTTGGCAGATTTTCAAAAATAACCTAGTCTTTGAAAATGTGATGGTGGTCACAGATTTTCCGGCGACATATTGGGAGCCGTTGGAACAAGGGTGATCGCCGTTAGGGGAGATTATTGAATGATTGTAATGCCTGCAGCGCCTCTGCGGAACAGCAGTATAGCGTCGGTGTACGTGAACACTGTGTTCACAGAAGAAGAATGCGACCAGATCCTCGCTTCCTTGGATGAGGGTAAATGGGAAGAAGCCATGGTCGGCGGTATTGAAGAAGTTGGCAAGTTCACACTGGAACGTGACAAGCGTAGCAACTATCAGCAAACAGTACCTGTTCGTGAAGATGGATTTCCGCTTAACCGTATTGCGCAGGAGATCAGCGCGGCCAATTCATCTATCTGGCGCTTTGATCTGGGAGGCTTTGCGGAAGACGATATGCCTTGGGTCATGGATTATTGCCGTCAAGGCGATCACAATGACTGGCATGTGGATCTGGGACAAAAAGCTACAGCGTCCAGAAAACTCGGCTTTTCGCTACAGCTGACAGAAGGCACGGATTATGAAGGCGGGGATCTAGGGTTTCATCGGATTAAAAAAGATCGCAAAGACCTTACAAAAAAAGGGACTTTGATTGTTTTCCCTTCGTTCTGGTTACATCAGGTTGCACCCATGACCAAAGGCGCACGTAAAGTTGTTGTGGGTTGGGTCCATGGACCGAGTTTCAGGTAAGGGAAGGTAAAATGAATAAAATCTCGATGCTTCCTATGCGAAATGAAAACGTGTCTTTGTCCATGCATTGGCCTGTTTTTACTCCGAAGGAATGTGCGCAAATTATCGCCCAGGCCGGCAATGCCGCCTGGAACAAGAAACTGCCTGTAGGGGCTGGCAACATGCCCGTGTTACCAGATGCGGTTGAAGACGCTGGCACCGAATATCAACGCCTTCCTCTCGGAAAGAATGGCTATCCGCTGGATCAGATTAATTTTGGCGTTTGCCAGATTAACGCGGACGGTTGGCGCTTTGAGCTAACGGGTATACCGGCGGATGATATGCCGTGGATGGTTCGGCAGAAGAAGTCGAAATCAAAAGACCCAGAATGGCAGGTGGATCTTGGGGAGTCTTTTACATCATCAAGAAAGCTATGCTTTATTCTGAACCTATCGGATCCGAAAAGTTATGAAGGCGGCGATCTTGTTTTGCACAATATCCCCACCGACAACGAAGGTTTCCGGACGCAGGGTACAATTATTGTGTTTCCCGCATACTGGTTGCACAAGATTACCAATGTAACCAATGGAACCAGACATTCAATTATGGGCTGGTTCCACGGTCACAGTTTTAGGTAATCATCCCCACAGTGCCTTACTTGGTGGATGCATCACGCTACCATCAAAGAAAATCCCCTCTGGGCGGTCCTTATCAAGAAGTAAAGGGCCGTCCAGATCGACATATCTGGCGTAACCCCCAATATACACCGCAGGAGCCATTCCAAGACTGGTTCCGAGCATACAGCCTACCATTATGCCAAGTCCAAATTCCCGCGCGGCTTCCACCAACTGCAGAGCCTCCGTAAGGCCGCCTGTTTTATCCAGCTTGATATTGATGAAGTCATAATTACTTGCGACGAAATCAAGGCTGGACGTGTCGTGACAACTTTCGTCTGCGCAGATCGGAACAAGCCTATCAATCTCGCCGAGTATGGCATCTTCACCCGCAGGTAAAGGCTGTTCGATCATTTCAACGCCGCAATCAGCCATATGGGGAAGAAATGCCTTGATCATGTCCTCACTCCACGCCTCATTAGCATCCACAATTAGCCGTGAGTTCGGGGCCGCAGCACGAATAGCTTTTACTCGGTCGACATCTTCTGCACCACCAAGTTTGAGCTTGAGCAGGGGACGGTTAGAGTTTTCTGCAGCGGCCGCCGCCATTTTGTCGGCTGTATCCAAAGACAGGGTATAGGCGGTGATTAAAGGTCCTGGAGGGGAAATTCCGGCCAGTTCAGCGATGGATTGACCGGTTTTTTTCGCTTCCAGATCCCAAAGGGCGCAATCAACCGCATTCCTGGCTGCCCCGGACGGAAGCAGAGTTAAGAGATCAATTCGGCTTGCGCCATGCGCGATGGCCTCTTTGACAGTAGAAAGTTGGCCCTTAACAGAGGAGGGAGTTTCCCCATAGCGCCGATAGGGAACGCATTCACCGCGTCCAATGAAATCCCCTTCCTGAATTTCCACGACGACGACATCGGCTGTGGTTTTTGCACCTCGGCTAATGCGAAAGCTGCCCCGGATAGGCCAGCTTTCTTCTGTGTAGTTGAACTTTCTAAGAGTCATTACAGATTATCTACTATTTTTGCGACACCTGTTCTGAAGGCGTCCACGGTAGGAAGTCCGTATTTTTGCTCGAAATCGGCAAGCATTTTGTCACCATCTTCCTCTGACAACCCTGAGGTGTTAATGCTGATCCCAACGAATTTGGCATTCGGATTGGTCAGTTTTGCCGTTTGCAAGTTCAGGTCCATGCATTCCTGAATATCTGGAAGGGGTTGATGGGGTAGGCCGCGCATATGTGTTCGGGTTGGTTCATGGCAAAGCACAAGCGCATCAGCCTGCGCACCGTGAATAAGGCCAATACTCACTCCAGCAAAAGAAGGGTGGAACAAGGATCCCTGACCTTCAATAATATCCCAATGATCGTCAGTGTTATCTGGGGATAAGACTTCAACAGCACCCGAGATAAAATCGGCAACCACGGCATCGATGGAAATACCTTCACCCGCGATGAAAATGCCCGTCTGACCCGTTGCACGGAAATCAGCGTTCATGCCCCGCTTTTTCATTTCCTTTTCAATGGCAAGAGTTGTGTACATCTTACCGACAGAACAATCAGTACCAACCGCGAGCAAACGTTTGCCACCGCGAGGGGTTCCCTTGCCGGTAGGCAATTCTTCGGTTGGATGGCGTACATCATACAAGTTGCGCCCATATTTTTCGGCAGCTTCCGCAAGTTCAGGAATGTTCCCAAGTCGAATGTGAAGGCCACTTGCGATATCCATGCCGAGAGCCATTGCTTCAACGATTTTTGTTGTCCAATGCTCAGGTAGAAAACCACCGGAATTTACGATGCCAATTACCATGGTTTTGACACCGCGATTTACCGCCTCTTCCAAAGAAATATCTTCAAGCCCAAGATCTGCCTGACATCCTTCAAGCCGCATTTGACCAGCACACCAATCTGGACGCCAATCTTTGATCCCTTGTGCGGTTTTTGCACCCAGTTGATCCGGGACGTCACCTAAAAACATGAGATAAGGATGTTCCATATTTAACCTCTTGAACTTCAAAAATATTAAAAGAGCTATTCGCCCTGTTCCAAGGCCTTTTGCTCAGCCATAAGCGTCTTCATTTCTTTGCTCATTGCAGAAAGGCATTCATCGCTTGCCCATTCACGATGTTCCCCTTTCATATAGCTCTGTGCATTGCGATAATACATAAACGCATTCATCCGGCAGCGGGCGTAGTTGTTCTGGGTTCTGACAACTTTTCCAGGGGTTCCCATTACAATTGAGTTGTCAGGAATAACAGTACCTTCTTTTAGGAAACTATGGCCCGCAATAATGCAATTGTTGCCGATAACGCAGCCATCCATGATGGTTGTGTTAATGCCGATCAGGCAGTTATCGCCAATTGTGCATCCGTGAATAGTGCAATGATGTGTAATGGAACAGTGGGAGCCAATATAGGTGCCGGTGTTGTCGCCAATATGGATCATCACGAAATCCTGGATATTCGTGTAATCGCCAATGACCACTTCGCTGGCTTCAGACCTGATAACACTATACGGCCAAAGAGACGCACCTTTACCGACTCTTACTTTTCCATACATCAAAGATGTAGGATGGACATACGCGCTTTCATCAATGGTTACCTGTGGCCCAAACTGCTGCATACCTGATTTCCCCTGAGATTTGTCTTTTGCCCTGGTTTATCCAGCGGCTTATTGATTGGAGAAGTATCTTATCAGGAGATAAGTGGGCGTCAAACAGTTGTTCTGACAGGATGTAAAGGAAGCAGGAATTAAGTAGATACGTTCCAGGGAGATTCGCGAAGCCAGTTTTCAAACGTTTCTTTTTCGATGGGCCTACTCATGTAATACCCTTGGGCAACATTGCAGCCGAGGCCTGCCAGCATGTACCATGTTTCCCTGTCTTCAACCCCTTCTGCAACAACGGCGAGGTCAAGATTTCGCGCAAGTTCAAGAAGTGTTCGGACAATGACAGCATCGTCGGCAACCGTGTTCATGTTGAGAACAAAGCTTTTATCAATTTTGATCTCATCCACTGGGAGTTTGCGAATGTAGGAAAGGGACGTATAACCAGTTCCAAAATCATCAATTGAGACTTTCACGCCAAGCTCATGAAGGCGGTTTACCACATCGGTGGCACGCACCACATCAGAAATAATGGCACTTTCGGTGATCTCAAGTTTCAGCAATTCTGCCGGAAAACGTGATTGCTCCAGAAGGCGGTTTACAATATCCGGGAAAATTGGATTGTGCAGGATCAGGGCTGAAATGTTGACAGAAACGGAGATTCTGTAGCCGCTTCTAAGCCATGTGCCGCCTTGTTTAATAGCAGCATCGAGAACCCATCTGGTCAGAGGTTCGATATTACCAGAACTTTCAGCCAGAGGGATAAACGAATCCGGGAATAATAACCCTCGAGATGGGTGTTGCCAGCGGACAAGGGCTTCTACACCAATTACCGTGCTGTCATGCATTCTGATCATTGGCTGGTAATGAAGACGAAGTTGGTCTTCATCTATCGCATATGGCAGCTCTTGGGAGAGTTTAAGCAACTGCCTGCGTTCTGTTGCCTGTTGCATCGTATATACCATAAAACGGCTTTTTTCTCGTTTCGCGGTGTACAGCGCGGACATGGCCTTATGCAGAAGATTTTCAGCATTATCTTCCTCTTCAAGTTTCGCAATTCCCATTGTTGCGCTTAAAGAGGTTGTCTGATTATCCAGGAAATAAGGTTGCCTCAATTCATGAGAGAGACGAGCGGCGATGGTCGTATCTGAGATGCTGGTTAGGCATTGTGGCTGTAGTAGCATCGCAAATTCGTCATCACCCAGACGGCCTAGAATGGCTCCTTCCGGAGCAAATTGTGACAAACGTTCCGCAACTGTAGCCAGGACAGAGTCGCCAAATGTATGCCCCTTGCTTTCGTTCAAGCCCTTAAATGCATCAATATCCAGAATGATTAGCGATGCGTCTTCAGATCTAGCTCTGGCTTCATGAATGGCTTTATCCAGGCATTGTTTGAAGTGATCTCTACTTAATAGCGATGTTAACCGATCGAGAGATGCTGTTGCGGCCTCTACGGGATTTACCTTCAGATACATTTCCCGGACGCGCTCAGCATTAATTAAAGCGGCCCTCAGATTATCCAGGTTGATATCATTTCTTGGGATACAAGCTGTCGCCCCGTAGAGCATGAGCTCATGGGGGCCATCCACAACTAGAATGGATAAAAAGGGCGCTTGCGCGGCATATTTTTTAATAATGTTCGTGACCGTTCGAGAGCCGAGTTCATAATCGACAATGATGGTTCTTGTCTGATTACATTCCACCAGCTTTGCCAGTGAAGAATCGTTCTCTGATGTTTCTGCGGAAATATTTATTCCAAGATCCGCCAAATGTCTTTTCGTATGATCGTCCTGGCACACGAGAATGGGGCGCATGGACCGGGGATCAAAATCGGCGCGCGCAAAGGTTGCGCTGTCGTCGTTAGACGCCTTGCCGTTATTAGCAGCTTTACTCAGCGATGTTGTACCAAATGGAACCAAAACGAATACTCAATCAGCAGAAATAAGAAAATCAGACGGGAGGTTTTAACCTACTATGTCGAGATATACCCTTAGGACGTAAATAAGGTCTTAAGAAAAACCTTCATTTTTAGAAATGCGAACATCAATTGGCTGAAAATTGACCGTTCGGACAAAACAAATGTTTCATAAAATGAAACAATGAATCATTTGTTGCGTATACTTTGAATAGTAGGTAGTCTACCTGAGTAATTTCTCTTTTGGGGAGGCGGGTCGCAGGTCATGGAACGCCGGCAGGGTTCAGATATATTGCGTGAAATCGAAGGGCGATACGGGGGGCTCAGTCCACAATTGCAGATGGGAGCTCGCTTTATCTTGGATTCCCCGCGGGATGTTGCTGTGTATTCAATGAGAGAGATCGCAGCACGTGCTGATGTAAAACCGTCCACCATGGTGCGGCTCGCCAATAAACTGGGTTTCGATAATTATGTTGAACTGCGGGATGAGTTTCGTCGTCGTTATTCAGAGCAATCCAGCGGATATGCGGCACGCGCAAGACGTTTGCAGCTTAGAAATGTTGGAGATGAAGATAGTCTGATTGCCGACATGATGGGTGCTGAAGTCAGCAATATTCAAAATACATTATCTGGTTTTGATGATACGGATCTGGAGGCGGCAGCGCGTAATTTCTTGAACGCCAGACGGGTTCATGTTGTTGGACTTAGAAAATGTTATCCGATTGCCCATTTTTTCAAATATGCCACTCGTGTTTTCTTTAAAGATTGCCGACTGATTCAAGGTAACGCGGGCATGTTCCCTGAAGAAATGGAGCAAATAGGGAGAGATGATATTCTTCTTGCTGCTGCCTTTGATCCTTATACTCGTGAGACGGTTGAAGCAGTGCGATATGCGCAGAAGGTTGGCGCGAAAACTGTTGTTATTACGGACAATACAGTTTCTCCTTTGGCTGCGGGGGCTACGCATTTGTTCGTTGCCGCGAATGCGAGCCCTTCATTTTATCGTTCATTAAGCGGCGCGCTTATTATCGTCCAGGCACTTGTTGCTGCAATCGTTACAGCATTGGGTGAGCCGGCTGTTGAGGCGCTGGAGCAGTCAGACAAGGGCCTGCGTCGAAACAATACATATTGGAATGGTTAGGACCATAAAATCATGACACATGTTTTTCACAGGGCGCTAAACAAAACCTACCCCGTCGCGGATAGAGGGGAAGGGGCCTATATTTTTGACACAACCGGTAAAAAATATCTGGATGCTTGCGGCGGGGCCGCGGTGTCATGTCTTGGTCATAGCAATCACGAGGTTTCTGACGCGATCCGGGCTCAGCTTGATAAGATAGCGTTCGCTCATACAGGGTTTTTCTCGAACCCAGCGATGGAGGAACTTGCGGATTTCTTGATCGAGAAAGCGCCGGGGGAACTGGATAAAGTGTACTTTGTGTCAGGTGGGTCCGAAGCAGTAGAGGCTGCTTTGAAACTTGCACGCCAGTACTTTTTGGAAATTGGGCAATCTTCGCGAACACGCTTTATCTCGCGAAAGCAAAGCTATCATGGAAATACACTTGGTGCTCTGTCTGCGGGTGGAAATGAATGGCGCCGCGAACCATATGCTGAACTCTTGATGCCGGTTAAACTCATTTCCCCTTGCTATGAATACCGGGAGCGCCTCGAAGGGGAGAGTGAGTTTGACTTTGGTCAGCGTGTTGCAAACGAATTGGACGAAGCCATCAATGAAGCCGGGTCAGAAAACATCTGTGCTTTTATTTGTGAGCCCGTTGTTGGTGCGACCTTAGGTGCCGTACCAGCCGTGAAAGGGTACTTTAAACGCATCCGTGAAATATGCGATCAGCATGGCATTTTGCTTATCTTGGATGAAGTCATGTGTGGTATGGGGCGCACAGGAACATTGTTCGCTGTAGAACAGGAAGACATTAATCCTGACATTCTGGTAACAGCAAAAGGGCTCGGCGCAGGGTATCAACCGGTGGGGGCCATGATGGCAACCAAGACCATTTGCGATACCATCGAAAATGGAAGCGGCTTTTTCCAGCACGGACATACCTATATTGGCCATCCTTTGGCTTGCGCAGCATCTCTAGCAGTTCAGAGATATATTCAAAATAATAACCTGCTCGAAAATGTTCAAAAGCTGGGGCAAGAGTTACATGAAGCGTTGGAGCAAACTTTCGGCCAACATGCCCATATTGGTGATATTCGCGGGCGCGGTTTGTTTAGAGGGCTTGAATTTGTGCAGGACCGCGAAACCAAAATGCCTTTTGACCCTTCCTTGAAAATAAACGCACGTGTTAAGCAAGCGGCGATGGATGCAGGCTTGATGTGTTACCCCATGGGAGGAACCATAGATGGTCGGCGTGGTGATCATGTATTGCTGGCCCCGCCATTTATTCTCACGTCCGATCAGATTGGGGAAATTACAGATAAGCTGTCTACTGCTGTGAATACGGCACTCAACGATGCAGGAGTGGCGTGAGTTATGGACCCCTTGTTTATCACTGTGGCGCCCAATGGGGCGCGGAAGACAAAAAAAGATCACCCGGCGATCCCGATAACACCGGAAGAGTTGGCTGTAGAGGCCCGAAGTTGTCTTGAGGCCGGGGCCTCGATGATTCATTTGCATGTGAGGGATGACAATGAAGGTCATTCATTGGATGTAGGCCGGTATCGAGCTGCTATGGAAGCAATCCAGGAAAGTTGCGGGAATGGAATATTGATACAGGCGACGACCGAAGCCGTGGGGATTTACGATGCTGATGCACAAATGGCGATGGTTCGGGAACTAAACCCACCATCTGCGTCTGTTGCTATCCGCGAGTTGGTCACCCCTGGTGACGAAGACAAAGCCACCGCTTTTTTCCATGAAATGACAGAAGAAGGCGTTCTTCTGCAATATATCTTATATTCTGATGAAGATGTTCGATGGTTCCACGACTTGCGGGATCGGAATATTGTGCCGCAAAGAAAGGCGCTGCTTCTCTATGTTTTGGGTAGATACACAAAGGGGCAAGTGTCAGATCCAAAAGATATTGTTCCTTTCCTGCAAGTTACCAAGGAAGAAGATGTCTGGGCGGTTTGTGCATTTGGCGAAAACGAACATTTGGCAGCAGGTGCCGCTGCTGCGATGGGCGGACATGTCCGGGTTGGATTTGAAAATAACTTCCTGACGAGAGGCAAAGCCCTGGCCAGAAGCAATGCCGATTTAGTTCGCCAAGTGGCGGAAGTATCTCGCGCTCTTGGCCGCCCATTGGGAAGTGCTGCTGAGCTTAGAGAAATTGTATTTACATAATAATTTTTCAGTTTTTCGATTGCACGTATAAGACGCTGTGCATTCGATTTGAAATTTCCATTTTTCTAATGAAGTAAATGGAGATAGACTTTCTGGAGTAGTACCGGGAAGAACTTAAGAAGCAGGGAGAGATGCGAAGCTATTTCCCTGATTTGATTGACAGGTTGAGGAGAAACAAATGAGAAAAGTATTTTCCGTAGCAGCTACAGCAGCTGTTGCTTTGGGCGGTGCGATGATCGTATCAGCACCGGCTCAGGCAGAAAAATTCATTACAATCGGTACTGGCGGGCAAACTGGTGTTTATTACCAGGTTGGTGGTGCAATTTGTAAACTCGTAAATCGCGGTACAAAAAACCACGACATCAAGTGTACACACACAACAGGTGGTTCCACGAAAAACATCAATGGTATTCAGGCTGGTGATCTGGATATGGGGGTTGCACAGTCTGACTGGCAGTATCACGCCTACAACGGAACAGCTCCAAAGCAGTTCCCAAAAGGGGCTTTTAAAGAGCTTCGCGCTGTATTCTCTGTTCACCCAGAGCCGTTTACAGTGGTTGCACGTGCCGATTCCGGCATCGCAAAATTTGAAGACCTTAAAGGCAAGCGCGTGAACGTGGGTAATCCAGGTTCTGGTCAGCGCGGCACAATGGAAGTTGTTATGGAAAAAATGGGTTGGAAAATGGGCGACTTCGCTCTTGCTTCCGAACTGAAATCTTCCGAACATTCTGCTGCACTTTGCGATAACAAAATAGATGCGTTCGTGTTCACTGTTGGCCACCCAACAGGTAACATAAAAGAAGCGGCCTCTACATGTGATGTGCGCCTGATCCCTGTTGAAGGCGCTGCGATTGATGCACTTGTCAATGAAAATGCCTATTATGCAAAAACATCTATTAAAGGTGGCATGTATAAAGGTACGGATGCAGACACACCTGTGTTCGGTGTTGGTGCGACATTTGTATCTTCCACAAAAACTGACGACGACACAGTTTATGAAATTGTAAAAGCTGTGTTCGAAAACTTTGATCGTTTCAAGAAAATGCACCCAGCATTTGCGAACCTGAAGAAAGACGCGATGATCAAGAACAACCTGTCTGCACCGCTGCACCCAGGCGCTGTTCGCTACTACAAAGAAGCAGGCCTTATGTAAGTCTGTTAGCCAAGGCGGGCCGTATCTTACGGCCTGCCTTTTTTATTTATAAGACGACAGGGTAGATTAGGGACGTTAATCAAGGGGGGTACAAATGACGACGAAAACTGATGGACCGCTGAGTAATGAGGAACTAGAAGATCTCGTTGCTTCGACGGATACCGGTGGCAGGTCACCCGATAACAGAAATATTGCCTTGCTTATGGCTGGTGTGGCGTTGATTTGGTCAATTTGGCAGGTTTGGATCGCCTCACCACTTCCGTATATGATTGGAACCGGTGTATTTTCAGGCCGTGAAGCACGTCCAATTCATCTTGGCTTTGGCATTTTCCTCGCTTTCCTGGCCTATCCCGCTTTTAGTACTTCCCCAAGATACAGAGTTCCTTTTGCTGACTGGATTTTGGTAATTGTTGGTACTTTCTGTGCTCTTTATCTCTTTATTTTCGATAGTTCATTTATGAACAGCCTGCTGGGCACTCGCCTCAGCGATCGTCCGGGTGATCCAAACAGCTTCGATATCATTGTGGCAACTGTCGGCATGATTATGTTGCTGGAAGCGACACGCCGTGCACTAGGTCCACCATTGATGGTGGTGGCTATTGTCTTCTTGATCTACACATTCCTGGGTCCATATGCACCGGGTTTCCTTGCCTGGAAAGGGGCCAGCTTCGGTGCGGTCGCCGATCATCAGTGGCTTTCGTCCGAAGGGGTGTTCGGCATTGCACTTGGCGTCTCCACAAGTCTTGTATTCCTGTTTGTCCTGTTCGGTGCACTGTTGGATAAAGCAGGTGCAGGTAACTACTTCATCAAAGTAGCTTTCTCGTTGATGGGGCATATGCGGGGTGGTCCTGCGAAAGCGGCGGTTGTGGCATCTGGCATGACCGGTTTGATTTCAGGATCTTCCATCGCAAATGTGGTGACAACAGGTACCTTTACTATTCCCATGATGAAGCGCGTTGGCTTCTCATCTGAGAAAAGTGGTGCTGTTGAGGTGGCCTCATCCGTGAACGGACAGATCATGCCACCTGTGATGGGTGCCGCTGCCTTCCTGATGGTTGAATATGTAGATATCAGCTATTTCGAAGTGGTGAAGCATGCCTTTATTCCAGCTGTCATCTCTTACATTGCTCTTGTGTATATCGTGCACTTGGAAGCGATGAAAAACGATATGCAGGGTTTGCCGCGTGCTATTGAGCCTAAACCGTTTAAAACAGCCATGCTCGCGATGGGAATTACAGTTTCATCAATTTTGGTTTTGGCTGGTGGTGCATACTATTTATTCACCTTCTTTGAAGCATTGCAGTCAACAGGTAATCGCCTGCTGGCGATTGTCATTGTAATGGCAATTGAGGCAGGTCTCTATTTCGGTGTCGTGAAGAAGATAAATGACAAGGCAAAGCTCGCTTCCATTATCTCAATGGGTGGTATTGTCTTGTGTAATGTGGTGATCGGCGCATTTGGTGTCTTCTATTTAGTTGGGTTAATCACCGAATTGGCCGGGCCAACACTTGCCCCTTGGGTTATCGGTGCCGTCATTATTGCGGCATATGTAGGACTTGTTTCTATATGTGCCAAGGTTCCTGATCTGGTGATGGACGATCCGAACGCACCGGTTACTGCCCTGCCTGAGCCAAAACCAACCATTTTGGCGGGTCTTCACTTCTTGTTGCCAGTGGGTGTTTTGATCTGGTGCCTGATGATCGAACGACTGTCGCCAGAGCTCTCTGCTTTCTGGGCAGTTGCATTGATGATCTTTATCTTGCTTACTCAACGTCAATTGTTTGCTTTCTTCCGAAAAGAAGGGCAGGCAGGCAAAGTTAAGCAAGGTTTCAACGAGCTGATTGATGGGATGATTTCCGGTGCCCGCAACATGATCGGAATTGCCATTGCGACCGCTGCGGCTGGAATCATTGTGGGGGCCGTGTCACAAACCGGTGTTGGCTTGGTTCTGGCAGAACTGGTTGAGTTCCTGAGCCAGGGACAAATTCTGTTGATGCTGATCTTTACGGCGATCCTCAGCTTGATTTTGGGAATGGGCTTGCCAACTACGGCGAACTATATTGTGGTGTCTTCTTTGTTGGCCCCTGTGATTGTAAGCCTTGGACAGCAAAGCGGATTGATTGTTCCGCTTATTGCGGTCCATCTATTTGTGTTCTATTTCGGCATTATGGCTGACGTGACACCTCCAGTGGGACTTGCCTCATTCGCCGCAGCAGCTGTATCGGGTGGTGATCCCATTCGAACCGGGTTTGTGGCCTTCTTCTATTCCTTGAGAACTGCAATTCTGCCGTTTCTGTTTATCTTCAACACAGACCTTCTTTTGATTGATGTGACACCACTGGAGGGTGTCTTTGTGTTCATTGTGGCGACGGCAGCCATGTTGCTGTTTACAGCGGGAACGCAAGGTTACTTCATGGCCAAATCCAAAATCTGGGAATCTGTGATCTTGGTGTTAATCGCCTTTACTTTGTTCCGTCCGGGTTTCTGGATGGATATGATTGTTGCACCTTACGACAATGAAGCGCCGGTAAAACTTGAAGAAGTTCTGGGTAAGCTAGAAGCGGGTTCTGAACTTCGCCTGATTGTTGAAGGGGAAGATGATGTTGGCGATCCGCTTACCTTCACAGCTATCTTGCCGGTGGAAGCAGGAGCTTCAGGTAAGGAGAAACTGGAAGCCATTGGTCTGGATCTTCTGATTGAAGATGAGGAAGTTATCATTGATAACGCCGCCTTTGACAGTGTCTCGCAAAAAGCAGGGCTGGATTTTGATCAGAAAATCAAAGAGGTGCTTGTACCCGCCAAACAGCCTGCAAAGGAATGGCTCTACATTCCCGCACTTTTCATGCTTGGGCTACTTGTACTTATTCAACGTCGCAGGCAGCGCAATGTTCGTCCTACCACGCAAACTGCTACAGCATCTTAAGGGGGTAAGAGATGTTTAAAGACATACTTTTAACAATAGATCTGGAAACAGAAGACTCTTGGAAAAAGACAGTTCCGGAAGCGGTACAGTATGCCAAGATGTCTGATGCAACCTTGCATGTGATGACTGTTGTCCCAAATTTTGGGATGAGCATTGTTGGTTCCTTCTTCCCAAAAGGGTACGAGAAGGAAGTGCTGGAAAAGGCAAACGAACATCTGCATGTGTTCGTGAAAAAGCATATTCCTGATGATATTCGCATTCAGCATGTTGTTGGACATGGCAATGTTTACGAAGAGATTTTGAGAGTGCAGCAGAAATTGAACTGTGATCTGATTATTCTCGGGGCGCACCGACCTTCTATGCAGGATTATTTGCTCGGACCAAATGCGGCGCGGGTTGTCCGTCATGCAGAATGTTCGGTCCTTGTGGTGAGAGATTAGCAAAATAAAAAAGGCCCGGAAATTTCCGGGCCTTTTTTTGAATGAAACGTTCTTTATTTCAGCGTTTCAAGATAAGCAATAACGTCTGCGCGCTGATTTTCTTTTTTCAGGCCTGCGAAAGACATTTTCGTACCTTTCACAAATTTCTTAGGGCTGGCGAGATACTTGTCCAATGTTTCTGCATCCCAAGTAAGACCGGCTTCCACCATCGCTTTGGAGTATTTGAAGCCTTCAACTTTTGCGGCTTCTCTCCCAACGATGCCGAAAAGATTAGGGCCAACCTTGTTTTTTCCACCTTCTTCAACAGTGTGGCAGGCTTTGCATTTTTTAAAAACCTTTTCGCCTTTCGCGGCATCACCAGCGGCATGTGCGGAAGCGGCAGACAGCGCGATTGCTGCGGCTGTACCCAATACCAACAGTTTTGAGGACTTCATGAAACTCTCCTATACACCTAATCGTGTCTCTAGCTCTGATATAGTATGTTTAATATCGCATACTAAATAAAAATAAAGTGTAAAAACTATGGCAATTTGTCGCATTTGGAAACAGGTTTAGGTGATACCCCTAATTGTTCTGAAATTGCCTGCGCCATATCTCTATTAAGAGTATCTTAAGAGTATTATCTTTAGATATAGGCAATATTATTTATTGGTAATTGGAGCCAGTGTGTCTGAAAACGGTTCACTAAGTCCCGCAGATGTTCAGCGCCTCTTGAGCGATAGATCGCCGGAAGCGCGTGCAGAGACAGTTGGAAAAATCGCAAGTAGCCTGACTGATCGAGAATTCAGTTCAGCAGAGCGAAAAGAAGCCGAAGCCATCTTTCGGGTTTTGGTTTCAGACGCTGAGGTGCTGGTAAGGCAAACACTTTCGGAAACTCTTAAAGAGTTGCCGGATCTGCCAAGTGATATTGCCAAAACACTGGCTTCGGACATTGCCGATGTAGCAACGCCAATGCTCACTTTTTCTGAGGCACTGAGCGATGAAGATCTTATGGAAATTGTCAGCAGCCAGTCTGAGAGCCACCAGGCTGCAATTGCGTCACGGGCTGTTGTCTCGGAAGCTGTGTCTGACAAACTTGCAGAGAGCGGAAGCGAGGAAGTTGTCGCGACATTGATGGGCAACGAAGGTGCGCAGATCTCTGAGAAAACCTTTGAAAAAGTTCTCGATGAGTATGGAGATAGCGAAAAAGTCAACGCGCCAATGGCCACACGTAAATCCTTACCAATTACTGTGGCGGAACGACTTGTCAGCCTTGTCTCTGACAAATTGCAGGAACATCTTGTAACCCACCATGAGATGTCGCCGGAGACTGCCACGGATCTTATCCTTGCCAGCCGTGAGAAATCCATGATTGGGTTGTTGAAGGAAGGTACCAGCAGCGGCGAGCTTGTTCGCTTGATCGACCAACTTCATGAGAACGGCCGCTTGACGTCAACCATTGTTCTTCGTGCTCTGTGCATGGGTGATATTGATTTCTTTGAAACGGCCCTTGCAAGAGGCGCAGATATTAGCGTCGCCAACGTACATATTCTGATCAATGATCAGGGTGGTCAGGGACTCACACAACTCTGTAAGAAATGTAAGATCCCTGAAGGGCTGGTTGAAATGATCAGTGTTGCCTTGGATGTGGTTCGCCAACTTGAATATGATGGAAACCCGGGTGACCGTGCGCGTTTCCGTGACCAGGTCATTTCGCGCGTTCTGACACATTTCCAAGACCGCTTTGATGCTGGGAATGTGGATTACCTGATCTCAAGGATTAGTAAGGGAGATGAAGGCGCATCTGCCGCTTGATCTTCCGGTTACTCAAAGCAAAATATAAAGGGGCCAGCATCAGCTGGCCTTTTTAGTTTGAAGTCCTTTAAGAATGGCAAAGGTAATTAGATATTGCGCAAGCACATATGTTATCCAGATTATCGGCCCCGCCAAGTCATATGGGTGCATGAATTTGTTTACTGCGATATTAGCATCCGAAAAAATAAAGCTAAAGGCGCCGGCGACCACCATAACAGTGGGAAAAGCTGAATAAATGGCGAAGACACCCATTGCGGCGATGACTGTCACATATAGAAATACCGGAATCTTCATAGCGCCAAGTGCGGGCCACAAGATAAATAGCATGCCGCCCGCCAAGACGACCGTTAGCAAACTTAACAGATCTCTTTTTCGGCTATGTTCAGAAAAGAAACCAACAGCCCTGTGGCGGGCAAAAATGCGAATATACAAAAGATGTGCGATGAGGAATGAGCCGAGGCCCTGAACGAACATGTCGCTTGATCTAACCGCAAGGAACGCATCTCCCGCGGAGGATGCCAACAGCGCCAATACCAGAGTTTTTCTGGTTTGCCCTGTTAAACCTCCCAGAGCAACGGCTGCCGCCAGACAAATACAGGCGAGCGATTTCTGAATGATAATAAGGACTGATCCTACTTCAAATGGCACGAGCAGATAGCTCATCGCGGCAATGAGAGAAGTTCCTATTAGAAGGAGCTGCTGTCTATTCAAGCTAGGCATTTACTTTCTTTCTGCGTATCCCGATCTTGGAAGACTGATGGGGAGATGCTGGCAAGTGGGCCATTTCTAATTTGAGTTTCTCTAAATTGTTTTGAATATGCCTTGGCATCGCCGTCGCTCTTGGACCTGAACTGTCAATATGAAGGATCATCTGTTCAGAAGTAGCGGCAAGATATCCTTCCGTTTCATGATACATTTCAAGGAACAGATGAATGCGTTTTTCATCGCAATCCACAACACGAACATAAATCTCAAGTGGATCGCCTTCTTTTACCTCTTGCAGGTAACAGACATGGGTCTCCAAAACATAAACAGTGTTTCCGCTTTCTTTTCGGTAGGGCCTGGTCAGTTCAATATGATCCAGCAGTTCGTCCAAAGATTGATCAAAGATCAACACATAGTAAGCGACATTCAGATGGTTGTTGTGATCAATCCATTCCGGGCGGACATGCGTTGATCTTATTTTCATTAGTTCTGATTTTTCCATGTAAACAGGGTACCCGAAATTTTATGCCTGTAAATGCTTTAGATAAAATCTGCTTCGAAGTATAAAGAACCTCAAACAGGGCAGGGTTTCCCTGAAATTATCAGGTTCAAAAGTAAGAGGTGTGTGATGGCCGTATCGGCAGAAATTCTAGAACAGGTGAAATCAGAACTATCCGAGCTTTTGGGGGACAGATGTTCCACGTCTCAGGCGGTCCGTGATCAGCATGGAAAAGATGAAAGCTGGCATGAAGCATCTGCGCCGGACATCGTTTGTTTTGCGCAAAGCACTGAAGAAGTTTCCCTTATTGTCAAAATCTGTGCAGCGCATAAAGTACCGATTGTACCATTTGGTGCAGGAACATCGCTCGAAGGACATATCAATGCTATCGAAGGTGGGGTGTCTATCGATCTGAACCAGATGAATCAGATTTTGAAAATCCATCCTGAAGACCTGGATTGCGTTGTGCAGCCAGGTGTGCGCCGTAAACAACTTAACGAGTTCCTTCGCGATACCGGATTGTTTTTCCCAATTGATCCGGGTGCGGACGCTTCCATTGGCGGCATGGCTTCAACGAGGGCGTCGGGAACGAATGCGGTCCGTTACGGAACGATGAAAGACAATATCCTGAACCTGACAGTCGTTCTTCCGAACGGTGATGTGATTAAAACTGGTGGCCGCGCAAAGAAAAGCGCCGCGGGCTATGATCTGACACGCCTATACATTGGGGCGGAAGGGACGCTTGGTATCATCACTGAAATTACGCTTCGCCTTTACGGTATTCCAGAAGCAATTGCAGCAGCTACCGTTTCCTTTCCGGATATCGAAAGTGCCGTGCAATCTGTGATTCTGACTATCCAAAGCGGTATTCCGATTGCGCGTATTGAGCTGCTGGATGAAGTGCAAATTGATGCCATTAACAAATATTCCAACATGGATTTACCGGTTCAGCCCTCCTTGTTTCTTGAATTCCATGGAAGTGACATGGGGGTAAAAGAACAATCGGAAATGGTTGGCGATATTTGTAACGAATTTGGTGCCAAAGATTTCAAGTGGACAACCCAAGCGGAAGACCGGACGAAACTTTGGGCAGCGCGCCATGATGCGGCTTATGCTGCGCGTGCTCTACGTACTGATGCTTCTATGTGGGCTACAGATGTTTGTGTGCCGATTTCACGCCTCGCTGATTGTATTATGGAAACCAAAGCCGATTTGGAGGACAGTCCGCTTATAGCACCGCTTGTTGGCCATGTTGGAGATGGTAATTTCCATCTGGCATTTGTTCTGGATAAAGACAATCCGGATGAAATCGCCGAAGCAGAACGCATCAATGGCCGGCTCATTGAACGTGCTTTGTCCATGGGAGGCACCTGTACCGGCGAGCATGGCGTTGGAATAGGAAAGAAGAAGTATCTACCGAAAGAACTTGGCGATGGGGCTGTTGCTGTCATGGCCACCCTGAAACAAGCGCTGGATCCAGATAACATCATGAATCCAGGCAAGATCATTTAACCTGTTTGGTTAGCTGCAATTTGGCAGTGATGGCAATCCTTCCGGAAGGCGGGTTTTGTCATCACCGCACGCCCCGTCTAATTGCTCCGCTTTTAAATTCTTCGCACCACTCATGTCAGCGCCAGACAAATCCGCTTGCCAGAAAATGGCCGATTCCAAGTCAGCTTTTTCAAATGTCGCGCTTACCAGATTTGCTCGATAGAAGTTGGACTGCGCCAGAGTACTGCCATTGAAATTGGCATTTTTCAGTTCAGCGCGTGTGAAGCGAGTGTTTTTGATTTTTGAGTTCGAAAAATCAGTGCCATTTAGAACAGCACGTTTAAAATTTGACTCGTTTAATCGTGCGTCATTAAAAAGACCACCATTGAATCTTGTTCGCTTGAAATTAGTCTGACGCATGTCCGCTTTGGTGAAGACTGTGTTGTCACCAACTGCATTTTCCAGATCGGCCTGACGCATATCAGCTTCAGTGAAATTTGCTTTATGCAGAATGGATTTCTCAAGATCTGTGTTTTTCAAAATTGCATCAACCAAGGATGCATTTTCAAGATTGGCTTTTTCCAGATCCGCGCGCCGTAAGTCCGCTTCATCCAAATTTGTCTTTTTAAGATCGATATTTTTGAGGATCGCTTCGCGAAGGTTTGCGTCTTTCAGATCTGCTCCCATCATATCAGCTGAATGCATTTTGGTGCGTCGCAGGTCACATTCGACACAGGCATTATCCGATTTCAATTTTTTGAGATCGTTTTCGTCATACGCTTGAGCTTGGAAAGTCAGCGTAGTCGCAGCTAAGCCAATAACTGTAACAAATACAGATCTCATGTAATTCCTCCGGTCGGAATAAATTCGGTTTCAACTCTATCTAATTATATTTTGCTTACATTTCAATTGATCGTGAGCGTTTGACTTATTTTTATCATACTGCCACTATCCGAAAAAAATGAAAATCAGGGTGGGGAACTTCCCCAATAAAAATAATGACAAATAAATCAATTAAGGCCGTTCTCTGGGATTTTGGGGGCGTTCTGACAACAAGCCCTTTTGAATCCTTCAATCGATATGAAAAAGAACAGGGGCTTCCAGATAATTTTCTGAGAACTGTAAATTCAACAAACCCGCATGAAAATGCCTGGGCCAAGTTCGAAAGAAGTCAGGTAACAGCAGAAGAGTTTGATGAGCTGTTCTTGAAAGAAAGTACCGCCTTGGGACATCCTGTTAGGGGGCAAGCGGTCATACAACTTCTCGCTGGTGATATTCGAACGCGGGTGGTGAGTGCCCTGACCGAAATATCAAAAGACATGAAATGTGTGTGCTTGACCAATAACGTATCCGCAGGCAAAGGACCTGGAATGAGCCGCTCAGAAGAAGCACAGAAAGCGGTATTGGAGGTCATGCAGTTATTTGATCAGGTTATTGAATCCAGCAAAATTGGAATGCGGAAACCTGATCCGGAAATATACAAATATACGTGTGAGCAAATGGGTATGCAACCAGATGAAATTTTGTATCTGGATGATCTAGGCGTGAACCTGAAACCTGCGGCTCAGATGGGAATGCAGACAATCAAGGTGTTGGGTGAAGATCAATTGCTTGATGATCTGGGCACTGCACTTGGTCGCAAATTCAATTAACAAATCCAATTATAAAAAAGAGTTATTATGAACAGATTTCTTGAACATACAGGTGCTAAATATCCAATTATTCAGGCGCCAATGGGTTGGATCGCTCGCTCTCAACTGGCGTCCGCAGTTTGCAATGCAGGTGGACTTGGCATTATCGAAACATCTTCTGGCGAGACTGAAAACTGTATCGCTGAGATCAAGAAGATGAAGGAAATGACAGATCAACCGTTTGGGATCAATCTGCCACTTCTGTTCCTGCGCGATGAAAATATGATCAAGTTTGTTGCGGAATCCGGGGTGAAATTTGTAACCACATCAGCAGGCAACCCTGAAAAACTGATCCGCATCCTGAAAGAGCATGACATTGTTGTCTATCACGCAGTGCCAACTGTGAAAGCCGCGGTCAAGGCGGTGGAAGCAGGTGTTGATGGCTTGGTCGTTGAAGGTGGTGAAGGCGGCGGGTTTAAAAATCCGGAAGAGGTGTCTCTGCTGGTGCTTCTTCAGGCCATTCGTGAGCAGGTGGATGTGCCAATGGTTGCGGCAGGCGGTACGGTTGACGGACGCGGTATGGCTGCGGCATTTGCGGCAGGCGCTGAGGCTATTCAGATGGGGACCCGTTTTGTTTCGGCGAAGGAAAGTCCTGTCCATGACAACTACAAGCAGTCCATCATCGATGCAGAAGATACAGGAACTCTGGTTCTTAATAAGAAAGCTACACCATGTATCCGCGCTTTGAAAACGGAGCGCACCAAAGAGATCTATGAAGAAGGACTGATGCCAAAAGACATGTTCGCTCGCATTCAAGAGCTTTATTTTGGAGGGGATATGGAGGCAAGCGCAGGACTTGCTGGTCAGTCATCTGCGCTAATCCATGAACAAAAATCTGTCGCTGACATCATAGAGGAAACCGTTACCGGTTTTCACGAGATCTGTAATCGCATGGGGCAGATGGGATCAAGCAAAGGCTTCTAAATTTGGTTTTGCCAAATGAAAGGGGGCCTATTGAGGCCCCTTTTTTTGTTTCAGTTCCTGAAAACGCTTTTCTTCCCAATCATCCGAATGTCGTCTTCCAAAGACCCGCATGGCATCCAGTGCAATGACAACTGACATAGGCATGGCAGGCCAAATGAACCATAAATATCCCGGTGAGGTGAAAATGTTGATGAGGAACAGGAGCAGGATAACACCTCCCATTGGTAGGAGGCGCCGATAGAACCCCGCTTCGCGTTTCACCTGACGGCGCAGCTGGGCTTCTTCATCCTCACCTTCAATTTCTGCCTGTTGATGGTAATGTCGGGTTTTTTGCTTCTTTTTCGAAGGCGCTGCTTTTTTGAATTCTTTGTCACCGGCTAAATTAAGGGCATAGGCGTCAACATCCTCTTGGATGTTTTTCACATGCTGGGCGCCCATATATTCAAACTCAAGAGGCCTTTTGGCTTTAATATGGTCGTAGACAGTTCCAGAAATGCACACGCCACCAACTGGCGCTAAACCTTCCAGACGAGCGGCGATATTGACGCCATCACCGAATATGTCACTTCCTTCGATAATGACATCACCAAGGTTCAGGCCGATGCGAAACTGTGGTGACAGTTCATCCACCTTGTCGTCATTCAGTCGGTTCTGAATGGTCACGGAACAATCAAGCGCTTTTACGACACTCGGAAAGTCAGCGATGATGGCATCCCCCGGCATGTTGATGATGCGGCCGCCGGATATTTCGATTTCTTCTTGGAACAGGGCGCGCGCTTCTTTTAAGGACTGAAGAGTTCTTTCTTCATCCTGTTCCATCATCTTGCTGTAACCTTTCATATCGGCACAGAGAATGGTGGTAAGTTTGCGTTCTGTTGTTTGCCCCATCATTGTTCCCCGTTAGTGATCGGAAACACTCATAAATTTGTCTTCCAAACCGGTGGAAAATTCAAGTCCAGCTTTTGTGATCACCATCTCATTTGGCCAATTGTCTTTAACAAATCCCTTGCGCGCGAGCGCTTTCCAAACTGATGGATTGGTTAATCCACTTGCATCTTTAGCGGAAACCACAAATTCTCCAACATGCATGTGGTTGCCATGGGCGTGTGGAAGAGAGAGAATTTTTCTGCCTCCCTCTGCAGCGTCCGCAATTGAGGTGTTGTCATCGCGCGCGAGTACTTTTAGTAGGACGAGTGTTTTGGATTGCAGTGGATTGAGTTTGATTTTCTTAACAATCATGGTCTTCTACACAAATAGGAAAGGGAGCCGATGCCAAACCGGCTCCCCTGACATTAGCTGCTTTTCAGAGTTTAGAAAAGCGGTTATGGATTGATTAACGCAATCTGCATGTCAATGAGTTAGTGATTCACCGTGCTGTATGTTCTGTTGATAGGTATCAATAACAGCCCTTACATCGTCAATGGTTAGTCCGTCCCGTTCAAGGACGGCATGAAGAATGGGATCATCCAATAATTCTTCGATCGACGGTTCTTCAAAGAATTTTTCTGCTGTACTCACGAGGCTACCCCTTTGCCTGATTTCTGTCGGCTCTGATTTAGGTAATCATTGCGTCAGAATTGTGAATAATTGATGTATATTTAGTGTCCGCTTATAAAGATATGTGTGTGATTTCTAATAAGAGGATTTGCGTATTTTCCTGATCAATTTTCAGGATCATCGAGCTTCTTTCCGGACAACTCTTTCTCCGCTTTCTCCGCTTTGTCCCGTATTTCTTTCTTTTGCATTTTGTTCAGGCCAAAGCGCGTCCTGTTTTCTGAAGCCTGCTTTTCCTGCTCAGATCGGCGCTGCTGTTTTCTGAATTTATTCAGATTGACGACATCCCCCATTGTCCTGTTCCTTTATACCCTGATGCATATGGTTAAAATTGGGAGAATACAGAAAATTTCAAGTTTTGATTGCTAATCTTTAGCTGAGGTAAGTTCTTTTAGGACAAAAAGGCGTATGGCGCTGGAGAGGTTGCCTGTGCGGGTTGCATCAATTTGTGTGATGAGTTGATTAATGCTGAGGCCGCGCGATTGCGCGGCCTTGCAAAACAGATCCCAGAATTCCTTCTCAACAGAAACACTGGTTCTATGGCCTGAAATGCTGACGGAATGTTTGACCATGCCATCTGTCATATCCGTCACCAGACCTTTTATCGTGCGAAGAAATCGTTACCTTTGTCATCCATAACGATAAAGGCAGGGAAGTTTTCGATTTCGATACGCCAGATCGCTTCCATACCAAGTTCTTCGAATTCTTGGACTTCGACTTTCTTGATATTGTTCTGCGCAAGGATCGCAGCCGGACCACCAATGGATCCCAGATAGAAACCACCATGGGTCTTGCAGGCATCGACAACAGCCTTCGAACGGTTGCCTTTGGCAAGCATAATCATGCTGCCGCCATGACTCATGAACTGGTCCACATAACCGTCCATACGCCCTGCTGTTGTTGGTCCAAAGGATCCAGAAGCATACCCTTTAGGGGTTTTCGCGGGACCTGCATAATAAATGATGTGGTCTTTGAAATATTGTGGAAGGTCTTCACCGGCTTCCAGTTTTTCCCGTAATTTACGGTGCGCCAGATCACGCGCCACGATAATTGTACCGGTGAGGCTGAGGCGTGTACGGATTGGGTACTGAGTGAGAGTTGCCAGAATGTCCTTCATTGGCTGGTTGAGATCAATCTCAACCACGTTGTCATCCAGATGCTCTTCTGTGACTTCAGGCAGGTATTTTGCCGGATCTGTTTCAAGCTGTTCAAGAAAAACACCTTCTTTGGTGATTTTACCTTTGATCTGACGGTCTGCAGAACAGGAAACACCGATGCCAATAGGAACGCTTGCGCCGTGACGCGGCATACGGACAACGCGGACGTCATGGCAGAAATATTTACCGCCAAACTGTGCGCCAATACCAATATCCTGCGTCAGTTTGTGAATGGCCTCTTCCATTTCAAGATCACGGAAAGCGCGGCCATGCTCGTTACCTGTCGTTGGAAGCTCGTCATAATATTTAGTAGAGGCAAGTTTCACCGTTTTCATGGTGTCTTCCGCAGATGTGCCGCCAATAACAATAGCGAGGTGATAAGGAGGGCACGCCGCGGTTCCGAGCTCAATGATCTTGTCTTTCAGAAACGGCAGCAGACGATCTTCGGTTAAAACACTTGGAACGGCCTGATGCAGGAAACTTTTATTAGCAGATCCGCCGCCTTTGACGACAAACAGAAACTCATAGGCATTTGTATCTGTAGAATAGATATCAATCTGCGCGGGAAGGTTAGTACCTGTGTTCTTCTCATCAAACATGCTGAGCGGTGCCAGCTGGGAGTAACGCAGGTTGGTTTCTGTGTAAGTTTTAAATACGCCTTTGGAAAGGTGAGCTTTATCTTGCCCCTGTGTCCAAACGTTTTGGCCTTTCTTACCCATAATGATGGCTGTGCCGGTGTCCTGACAGCTTGGAAGTACCATACCAGCTGCGACATTGGCGTTTTTCAATAGCTCCCGTGCAACGAACTTGTCATTTTCAGAAGCCTCATCATCGTCCAGAATTTTGACAAGTTGCTGAAGATGGGCAGGACGTAGCAGGTGTGAGGCGTCTCGCATTGCTTCGGCTGACAGAAGTTCCAATGCTTCAGGCTCAATCTTCAGAACTTCACGGCCATCCACTTCAATCGTAGAGACATATTCATCGGTGAGTTTTCTGTAAGGGGTGTTGTCTTTCCCGAGTGAGAAGACATCCTGATAGTGAAATTCTGGCATTCTTCTAGGTTCCTGTCCCGACTTGATTTGGACGGTTAATATGTGAGGCGAAGGCGAGGAGGGGATATCTCACCGCACATGCCTGTTTACTTGTTGCGAAATGCGTCTAGGGCAATAACTTCACCCTGTTTGTTCTCGTCATCCGATTTGGTAGCTTCTTCGGAGGGTTCCTCTGTCGGTTGATCCAGAGGTGCATCTTCTTCTTCCAAGGCCGCGTCCATTTCAAGATCTTCCTCAGAGACATTAAACTGCAAACCAAACTGAACCGAAGGATCAGCAAATGCAGTGACCGCCTCAAACGGAATGACCAGAGTTTCGCGTTGATGGTTGAAGCTCAGACCGATGCTGAATTTCTCCTGATCGACGGTAAGGTCCCAGTATTGATGTTGCATGACAATTGTCATTTCATCTTTGTAGCGTTCCCGCAGGTGATTAGGGATCGCAACGCCGGGAAAATGTGTTTTGAAGGTGATATAGAAATGCTGTTGTCCGACAAGACCTGTTTCGGCCACATGGCTCAAGGTTTTGCGCACCACATCCATCAGCGCCTGTTCAACAAGAATGTTGTAGTTAAAATCGCCGTCAGTCACTTTCATACTCTCCCGCCCGCCGTATGATCTCAGGCCTTATGACAAGCATTTTCTCGTCTTTAAGTGAGGAGGCTTCTGTTGCCAGGTGCCTCCCCGAACCCCGTGTAGCTGATTAAGCAGCTACGGCAAATGCTTCATTATCGTTAGCATTTATAAATTTGACCCCGGTAACGGTGGTATCATGCCGGGCAAAAATTACGTCTTTACTGCGCGCGTCGAACCTATTTCGCCCCCAAAAGAAAGTTTGGTGGAGGCGCCGGGTACCGCCCCCGGGTCCGCAACGTTTATTCCACGAAACGTTTATTGCCATAGTTGGTTACCCAACGGCCTCAATATAGACATTTGAAAGCGGTTTTAAAAGGGGCTAATCACTCAAGATTTCGCTATTTCTTGCGATCGAGGACCATAAAAGTGTGATCGAATTGGTTTTTTTCATCCGAAGAGTGTTTTTCTTTGGACTTTTCAACCCAATCCCCTTCGTTAAGATCAAAGAAAGAAGTGTCACCTTCGATATCCGTGTGCACTCTGGTCAGATAAAACCGTTCTGTTTTTTCGAAGAACAATTTGTAAATCTCTCCGCCGCCAACGATCATTATTTCATCTGTTCCGCGGTTTCGACAATCTTCTGAGGCGAGTTCCAACGCCGTTTCAACATCATTCGCTACCAGAGCTCCGTTTGCGGAGAAAGAAGGATCCCTTGTCAAAATGATACTGGTTCTGCCTGGTAAAAGGCCTGGCAGGGATTGGAATGTCTTTCTGCCCATAATCATTGGTTTGTCCAAGGTGTTCTTTTTGAACCACTTCAGATCATTTGGAAGGTGCCACGGCATATCACCTTCCATACCAATTATATTGTTTTCTGATGCAGCAAGGATTGCACTGATTTTCATGTGATGCCCTTAAACAGCGACAGGGGCAGAAATGTGAGGCGCCGGGTTGTAGTCGGTCAGTTCAAAATCTTCGAACTTGAAGCTGAAAATGTCTTTTACATCCGGATTAACCGTCATGGTTGGCAGACTGCCGGGAGTACGTGTGAGCTGTAAATCGGCCTGTTCCACATGGTTAGCATAAAGATGCACATCGCCGAAGCTATGGACAAAATCACCTGGTTTCAAATCGCAAACTTGTGCAATCATCATGGTGAGAAGGGCGTAGGACGAGATGTTGAACGGCACGCCCAGGAAAACATCGGCACTTCGTTGGTAGAGTTGGCAAGACAGGCGCCCATCAGCAACGTAAAACTGGAACAAGCAATGGCAAGGCGGCAAGGCCATATTGTCGACCTCAGCAGGGTTCCATGCGGTGACTATATGCCGACGTGAATCAGGATTGTTTTTTATCTGATTAATCAGATTTGTAATCTGGTCAATTTGGCCGCCGTTGGGGGCGGGCCATGAACGCCATTGATATCCATAAACGGGACCTAAGTCCCCATTTTCATCGGCCCACTCGTCCCAGATTCGAACACCATTATCCTGCAGGTATTTAATGTTGGTGTCACCCGCCAGAAACCAGAGGAGTTCATGAATAATTGATTTCAAATGCAGCTTTTTCGTGGTGAGAAGCGGAAAGCCGTCTTCCAGATTGAAGCGCATCTGATGTCCGAATAGGCTATAGGTGCCTGTCCCTGTTCTATCGGCCTTATAGCTGCCTTCTTCACGTATTTTTCTTACAAGGTCCAGATATTGTTGCATATTTCAAACTCTACCTCAGTAAATGAGGTTTTTACTGTGAAAAATTTTAGCAAAGATAGAATGTTTTAACCTATTTCGCCATACTCAATTGCAGTCAAAGCGTAAACTTCGTTCAAGTCACACAGCTATCGAGGGGACAGAAGTGCTAAGCGATTTCATCCGGAAGAAAATTGTTGATCTTATTCCAAGAACTGCGCGCAATATTGCTGTAATCGGCAGCAACGCGGCTGATGTGAGTGCTGAATTCCGTCCCTATAACCCTGACTGTAAGGTCAAACTGTTCCCAAGTATTAAACGTTTCGTGATGGCGGTGCAGGAACGGCCGGAAGTGACCTATCAGACAGCAGTTGTTCTGGACGCTTATGCAAATGACGCAGATTTTCACACTCAATTGACAGAGCTTAAGGAGCATTTGGTCGAAGGGGGAATGATCCTTACCTGTGTGATAAATCCTTTTTATTATCAGTTTGTTGAACAGAAAATTGGCAAGGAAACGAAGTTATCCGCACAATTGTTGACCGGACTGATGGAAAAACAGAAGACTTTCCAGGCGCAGGTCAACTTACTGCTGAAAGATACCGGTCTCTTTTTTGATCACCTGTTCCAATTTCCAAACCCGACAGCGCAAAGCTGGGTAACGGGAAAGATGGAAGAGGTAGATAATAACGGGCAAAAATTGCTGCGAACAATGATGATGTCATTTTGTGCCGAAAGATTGATCATGCGCTTGATGGATCATCAGGTGCCGCAATTGCGTATTCAAGCGCAAGTCTTAAAACCAGTCGGTGGCGTAAACGACGTGCGGATACACGAACCTCTGACAGCCTTGTCCAGTTTGCCTGGGGTTTTATCTCATGCCAGCCGTGCTGAAAAATTGGTGGTTAATAGCCCCACTAACATGAATAAGATCTTTATCTGGCATAGGCCTATTTTGACGCTGGATGAAGGATTAAAACATATCCAGAGTTTGAGAAAAGCCGGGTATCTGATTATTACAGAATTTGATGATCACTACTCGCCTTGGCCTGCAATTGAAGCAAACAAGTACCTGAATTTCGTTGGTGTTCACGCTGTTCAAACAACGAAGGAAGAACTTGCAGATCTCTTTAGGGAATTTAACCCACATATCGGTGTGTTCCCAAACCAACTCAACAAGATGCCAGCCCGGGATTTAAGGCAGGCTTCTGAGGTGCCAAATATCTTCTTTGGCGCGTTAAACAGGCAAGATGACTGGAAGCCGATTATGCCTCAGATAAATGAAATACTGAAAGGCGTGTCCGGCGATTTTCATTTTGATGTGGTTTTTGACAAAGAGTTTTTTGACGCGTTGGAGACTGACAAGAAAAGTTTCGCACCTGAATGCGAGTATTCTGAATATCTGGAGATTTTGCAAAAGGCAGATATCGCACTTCTTCCGCTTCAGGATACTGAATTCAATCGTATGAAATCTGATTTGAAGCTTGTTGAAGTGGCCGGAAGTGGCGCTGTGGCAATAGCTAGCCCTGTTGTCTATGAGCAAACAGATCCAGAAGCAAAGTTTGTTGAGTTCGCAACGAATCCTGCGCAGTTCGCGGAAAAACTCAAAATGTTGATTGAAGATCCGGAGTATCGTTTCGAGCGTCAGTTGCGAGGCCGACGTTACGTTCGCGGCAATCGACTACTCCATCATAGTATGGGTGCACGATATAACTGGATCAGAGAGCTTTTGGAAAATAAGGAGATCCTGGATCAGGAACTAGGTAAGCGATTGTCGGCTCTCAGCTAACGACCTTTTCATCAAGAAGATGTCGTCCTTCCGGATCTTCAATCTCGATAACCCACATGTCAGGATCATTGGAAAGTTGCTTTCTGATATATGTGTCTGAAACAGCTTCCTCTACCCAATCTGGTCCAGTTGCCTGAAACCATTGGCGTTTTCCCGTTTCGAAATCCGTCATGGGTGTCAATATCATTGATTTTCCGTTTAACCGGTTAATTTTAATTAATGGAATTCCGGCTGTTTCGTCCCCGCGATGTACAACAAAAACAGGGATGTTTTGAAAGGCACATTTTCTGATATGTGCCTTGATCCAAATTTCTGCTTTTAGTCGCGGTTCCATGAATAACCTGTTGTCTATTTTTGTTCCAGGTCAGGATATATCATGAGGACTTCGTCTAGTAACCGCAAAAGCGTATTGCGGCGGTGAAGGTTGCCTTCCTCTGCCCAAAAGTCGGCTTCTTCCTTTAGCTTGATTGCAGTCTTCTCACCAAATTTCTCAAGATAATATTGAGCCCGAGAGGAGAGGGGGAAGTGATCAATGGCTGCGGACGGTGTCATCTGCCGCCCCCAAGGTTTTTGACTTCCTCATATCGAAAGCAATCGGTTTGGTGATCATTGACCATACCAACGGCCTGCATAAAGGCGTAGACAATAGTTGGGCCAACAAATTTGAAACCGCGCTTTTTTAGATCTTTTGATATGAGTTGACTTAACTCTGTTTGAGCGGGGACTTCAGATCTCACCCGACGATGGGTTTGAAGAGGCTCGCCGTCCACAAAATTCCAAAGATAGTTTGAAAAGCCGCCTTCTTTTTCTTCCATCTCCAAGAAAAGGCGTGCGCCAGCTACAGTGCCGACGATCTTTGCGCGATTGCGGATGATGCCGGTATTTTGCATAAGGCTTTCAATTTTTTCCGGGCCGTAATCGGCAATGATATCGGGCCGAAATCCATCGAAGGCTTCGCGGAAGTTCTCTCTTTTCCTTAATATTGTAATCCAGGAAAGGCCAGCCTGAAATCCATCAAGGATCAGTTTTTCAAACAAAGCGCGGCTGTCATGCTCGGGTACGCCCCAATCTGTATCATGGTACTCCTGATAAAAGGGATCGTCGCCACACCAGAAGCAGCGCGCCTTCCCATCTTCGCCCACATGCGCATGTTCGGACATGAATTATCCCTTAAATGTTCCTGTTTTGTTTACGGTACGATAAAGTGCTGTTAAAGGCAAACAGGAAAAGGGCTTAGTCTTCTTTTTCCGACAAAATTACATAGTCAGGTTTGGTGAGTCTTAGCCCCGCTGGAGATAGCTCAGGAGTTGGCGACAAGCTGCCAAAGGCATCAAGACGGGTCATGGCGAGGCCGTATGGTTTTGAAAAACTGACCACCTTCGCAATTTCTTTTTCATTTGAGGAAATGAGATCGCCAGCGCTTAAGTCACCGTCATATTCAAACTTGAAAAGGCGTTTCTTGATTTTTGCGCGGAATTTTGTACGCGCAGTGAGCTCTTGCCCAATGTAACAACCTTTTGAAAAGCTGACGCCGTTTAATTCTTCGAAATTGGCTTCAAGCAGGAAGTTCTTTTCAGGCTGAATATCTTCGGAACCCTCTGGGACGCCAAGTGCAAAACGATGATGGCGATAAGCACCTTCGTCCGCTTCTTCAAGATGATCAATTGAGGAGCCTGAGGTGTAAAGCCGATATCCAAGGGCGGATAAGCGAGGATCTGCAACCAGTTTTCCGTCCAAATTATCGGGTGGAGTAATGTCAGATCCCGGGTTTTTGTCGAAAATTCCAAAAACAGAAAGCGCATCTGAAATATCTTCAATTTCAACGGCGGAGCGTAGCTTGTACATAGTGAGCCGCTTTATAAGATCTGCAGATCTTGATTTTTCACAGTCCAGTAGTAGATAATCACCGAAGTCCATCAGGAAGAAGTCAAAAAGAAACTTGCCCTGAGGCGTCAGAAGCGCCGAATAAATAGCCTTGTCCGCTGACAGTTGGCCCAGATCGTTACTTATCAGATTCTGGAGAAAATCAGTACGGTCATCACCGCTGATTTTAAGCAAGGATCGATCATCTAGTTTGGCGTAGGTTACTTCTGTCATGGCACCGGATTTCAACAAGACCAAAATGGTCTTGTATCCTATCACCCTTTACCAAGGTTGCAAGGATGTCTTGGCATAACATTGGATCAAGGGTAAGAAGGGCGTATCATTTAAAGGAGGCCTGAAATGTCAAAAGTCGATCTGCTCGTTAAAAATGGAACTGTCGTTTCTCACCGGGGAATTGATCAGCTTGATATCGCCATTAAAGACGAGAAAATTGTCGCCCTCGGATCTCTTGGGGACGTTGAGGCAACAGAAGTGATCGACGCAACTGGACTGCATGTTCTGCCGGGGGTGATTGACAGTCAGGTGCATTTTCGCGAGCCGGGACTTGAGCATAAAGAAGATCTGGCAACCGGTACAGCCGCCGCTGCTTTAGGCGGGGTGACAGCGATCTTTGAAATGCCGAACACTAATCCACTTACGCTGACAGCTGCTGATATGGCGGATAAGGTTCGTCGTGGCCGCGAGAAAGCTTGGACCGATTTTGCCTTCTTTATTGGTGCAGCGGCAGAAAATGTAGAAAACCTTCCGATGCTGGAGCGCCAAGAGGGTGTCTCTGGTGTGAAGCTCTTTATGGGATCTTCCACTGGCAGTCTTCTTGTTGATAACGATGATGATATCCGGAGAGTATTGGCGAGCGGTGTGCGCCGCGTTGCCATTCACGCAGAAGACGAGCCTCGCTTACTTGAGCGGCGCCATCTGGCAGTAGATACAGTATTAAACCACCCTGTCTGGCGAGATGACGTGGTTGCCTACCGTGCAACGGAACGCGTTTTGAAAATTGCCCGGGAGACGGGGCGCCGCATTCATGTTCTTCATATCACGACGAAAGAAGAAATTGCGCTTCTCGCACAATATAAAGATATCGCAACAGTGGAAACCACACCTCAACATCTGACCTTATCATCCCCAGGATGTTATGAGGAGTTGGGCAGCTACGCCCAAATGAACCCACCTATTCGGGAAGAAGTGCACCGTCAGGGTCTTTGGCAGGGGGTTCGAGATGGGGTGGTTGATGTGATCGGGTCTGATCACGCCCCTCATACTAAAGAAGAAAAGGCGCAACCTTATCCAGCAAGTCCCTCCGGGATGCCGGGGGTACAGACTTTGTTGCCGCTTCTGCTGGATCATTGCAATAAAGGTGAGCTGTCACTGCAACACGTTATGGATCTGACATCCGCAGGCCCGGCCCGGATTTATGGTGTGGCCGGTAAAGGACGTATTGGTCTTGGCTTTGATGGTGACCTGACATTAATTGATTTGAAACGGGAACAGGAAATCACTGGTGATTGGCTGGCGTCCAAATGCGGGTGGTCACCGTTTGAAGGTAAGACGGTGACGGGCTGGCCTGTCGGCACCATTATTCGCGGCCGTCAGGTCATGCGTGATGGGGAACTTCTTGGAACCTCAGCCGGACAGCCTGTTCGTTTCCAGGAATGTCTCTAACAGAATAATGCGAGGGGGCGGCGCCTATGCCCGCCCTTTTGCAACAAAGTAAGGATTGTCGTGACCATCCTTGCCATAACCTAGTGGCGCTCCATCCAGTGTCTCAACGACACCACCAGCAGCTTCTAAGATGGCTTGGCCCGCACCAATATCCCATTCCATCGTGCGGCCCAAACGTGGATATAGGTCCGCTTTACCTTCCGCAACCAAACACAGTTTCAAGGACGACCCTGCAGATACCAAATCGGCTACCTTAAACTTCGAAATATAATCATCAGTTTCTGGTGTGCGGTGCGAACGGCTGGCGACGACTGTTAGTCCCTCCGCTGGTGCTTCGCGGGTCTGAATGGCGCGTTTTCCGCCCTCATCCTCCATATACGCCTCACCCTTACCAAAGGCGTAATAGATAGTGTCCTTTGCCGGAACATGGATAACGCCCATGGTCGGGCGGCCGTTTTCCACCAAGGCAATATTGACCGTAAATTCTCCACGTTTGTGGATAAATTCCTTGGTACCGTCGAGCGGATCCACTAACCAGAAGGTGCCGCCTGACAGATCTGGAACACGGCCCGCCGCAACGCTTTCTTCTGCGAGGACAGGAATATCCGGTGTTACTTTTGAAAGCCCTTCCAGAATAATTTTTTCCGCCGCTACATCAGCTTCGGTCACGGGTGACTCATCGCTTTTGGTGTCGATTTCAAAATCACGATTGTAAATCTCAAGGATTTTGTCACCTGCATCGCGGGCAATTTTAACAATTGCATCAGTAACGGCTTGACGGTCCATTATTCAGATTTTCCCTGTTATCAATAACGTGGGCGCAGAATAACCATTCTTTCATTTATGTCATCCGTTTATTGCAAGCCTTTACAGGCGGGTATGTGGTGTTAATAGTAGGGATATGAAGGAATTTGAAATTAGCCCTAATATAGAGGCGGACGATCTGTATGAAACGGTTAAATCCGTTGATCACGAGGGGAATGAAAATTGGCTCTCCGTGATTAACGAGAAACCGCTGACAATCTATCTGAACAAACAGGAAATAGTCACCCTGATGACGATCGGCGATTATCCGGAATATCTGGCGGTCGGATATCTTGTTAATCAGAATATGCTACGTAGAACGGACAGTGTTACCTCCATTGATGTGGATGAAGACCTGCAGGTGGTCATTGTCAGGACAGCAGAAGAAACCAATTATGAAGAGAAACTTTCCCGAAAAATAAGAACATCCGGATGTGCGCAAGGGACAGTGTTTGGCGATGTCATGGAGAAGTTTGACGACACTTCTTTGGACGTTAGCGCGAAACTAAAAACATCCTGGATTTACGCGCTGTCAAAAAAAATCAACCAGCAACCCTCGTTATATCTGAAAGTAGGAGCCATACATGGCTGCGTTTTATGCGAAGGGGACCGCCCTTTGATCTATATGGAAGATGTTGGTCGTCACAATGCTATTGATAAAATTGCTGGTTACATGTGGCTGAACAATGTGCCGGCAATGGGGAAACTTTTCTATACGACCGGCCGACTGACTTCGGAAATGGTTATCAAAACAGTACAAATGCAGATCCCCGTTCTTATTTCCAGAAGTGGTTTTACAGCATGGGGGGTGGAGCTTGCAAAACAGGTGGGACTTACCCTTGTCGGACGTGCAAAAGGCAAGCGGTTTCAATGTGTGTCTGGTGTGGAAAGGTTAGTGTTTGACGCTGATCCCGAAACCGTTTTGGAAGAAAACAAGAAACATCAGCGTAAGGGCGGCCAAGATTGAAGATGAGTAACTTACCTTGTGTTTTACTGGCTGGCGGACAATCTCGCCGCATGGGCGGTGGCCATAAATATGAAGTTCAGATCGGTGGGAAAAGACTTCTGGACCGAATTCTGGATAGGTTGGAACCTCAAGTTGGCGATATAGTTATCAATGCCAATGACAAGGTTGATACTGATCGATATCCAGTGATCAAAGATCTGAATGAGGGGTTTTTAGGGCCGTTGGCTGGTGTTTTGAGCGGGCTTCGCTACTTCGAAGCGCAAGGTACCGAAGCATCACATATGCTTGTGTGTCCTTGTGATATTCCCTTTGTTCCGAAAACCTTGGTGAAAAGGCTGCGTGGTGAAGGTGAACTTGCGGATGACGAAATCGTTATGGCGTATTCAAACGAGCGTATTCATCCAGTAATTTCCCTGTGGCCCTTTGCAATTGCGGATGCGTTGGAGCAGGCATTGGTGATCGAAGACTTGCGAAAAATAAGGGTCTTTGCAAACCGGTATGTCTTGAAGGAAGTTCATTGGCCGGAAGAAGAGGGGGATCCGTTTTTTAACGTGAACACTAAAGAAGATCTGGCCCTCGCCACTGCAAGGGCCGACAAAGAAGATTAACGATATCCGGTTTCAAATTCTTCGGATGAATAGCCAAGTTCAGACAGGCCTTCTTCAAGATAATCACCAAGGCGTTCCATGTTCAGCAGGTAGTCTGAAATGCGATCAGCGTTCAACTCCTCAGCCTGGGCAATCGCTTCATCCCATTCATCTTTTGAGAATGTACCGCGGCCAAGCCAGGCAAGGGCAACCAGGTTTTGCCGTTCTTCCACATTATATTTGTCGATCACCCTTTTCAGTTCCAAATGGGCATCTTCGCGCGGAGGGGCAAATTCCAAATCATCGTCGATATCAGGAATTTCAGTAAAATCATCGCCTCCCTCTTCCTGAATGGCTCCAAGGGCGAGGGCATTGATAATAACGTCCGAGACTTTTTCGACAGCAATTTGAAGCATCGACATATACCTCTTTTTTACGGCTTTAATTCTGAACTAAGAATGCCAGCAAAGAAAGTCAAATGGCTTTGATTTCGCCCCATGTGGACAAAAATAATTCGAAAAAGAAGATTAGCTAATACCTAGAAGAGATTTTCTACGCGCCTCTACGCGCTCCGTTAGAAACTGCGTGACGGCTTTAATGCGGGCGAGATCGTGGATATCTTCGGGTGTATTAAGCCAGAACGTTCTTTTTACTTCGATATCCTCTTCAAGAAGCGGGACCAATTCTGGATATTCATCAGCGACAAAGCAATGCATGATCCCAAGGCCGGCGCCAGATAAGACAGCCTGAAACTGAAATACAATGCTGGAGCTTTTCAACGTGACATTTGGATTGTTGATCAGTTCTGTCAGGTAAAGCATCTCAGGGGCAGGGACCAATTCCTCGATGTAAGAAACAAAATTGTGGTCCTTTAGATCGTCAATATTTTTGATCTTGGCGTGATTATCAAGATAATCCCGGCTGGCATAAAGCCGAAGCGTATAATCGGTAAGTTTCTTGGAAACCAATCGGCCTGATCGAGGGCGGGCAAGAGTGATCGAAAGATCCGCTTCACGTTTGGAGAGGCTGACAAATCGGTCATTGGCCACAAATTCGAGTTCAATACCGGGGTGGATAGTTCGGAATAACGGCATGTCTTTGGACAGGAACTGACTACCAAAGCCTTCCGGGACACCAAGACGGACAACACCGGTTAGGTTTCGGTTTTCCCCGCCCACATCATCCTGAATAGTCGCGGATGCACTTTCCATGGCCTCCGCTTGCGGGAGAAGTTTTTCTCCTGCCTGTGTTAAGACATATCCGCGGGCTGTGCTTTCAAACAGTTTTGCATCCAGTTCTTTTTCTAAAGTAGCGATCCGACGACTTACTGTGGTGTGGTCTACCTTCAGGGCTTTTGAGACTTCTGTAAGGCGGCCTTTTCTGCTAAGTTCAAGAAAAAAACGGATATCATTCCAGTCAAACATCAGTTGATCTCATTGTGTGTAAAAATGCACAGACATTGTGCAATCTTTCTTAGTTACTTTGCATTTATACCCATGTAAAGTGCCGCCAATCGAATTTTGTTCAGGGAGCGAAACCTATGGCTACGCAAATCAATCACTTTATCGGCGGTAAATACGTCGAAGGCACATCTGGCCGCTTTGGTCCAGTTTACAACCCAAGCACTGGCGAGCAGACAGGTAATGTTTGTCTGGCGACAGAAGGTGAAGTTGGCGACGCAATTGCCAATGCGCAGGAAGCGTTCCCAGGCTGGGCGGCGACTTCCCCAATTACCCGTGCCCGCGTTATGTTCAAATTTAAAGAACTGGTGGAGAGCAACATCGATGAGCTTGCCGCGCTTCTGTCCAGCGAACATGGTAAAGTTCACTCCGATGCGAAAGGCTCTATCATTCGTGGTCTGGAAGTTGTTGAATTTGCATGTGGTATTCCGCACCTCCTAAAAGGTGAGTTCTCCGATAACGTATCTTCCGGTATCGACATGTACTCCATGCGCAAGCCACTTGGCGTTGTTGCTGGTATCACACCCTTTAACTTCCCAGCCATGGTTCCAATGTGGATGTTCGCAGTTGCCATCGCTTGCGGTAACACATTTATCCTGAAGCCTTCTGAAAAAGACCCTTCTCTTCCAATGAAACTGGGTGAGTTGATGCTTGAAGCTGGTGCACCTGCTGGTGTTCTGAACGTTGTAAACGGTGACAAAGTTGCTGTGGACACTCTTTTGCAGGATCAACGCGTTAAAGCGATCAGTTTCGTTGGCTCCACACCAATCGCACAATATGTTTACGCAAATGCAGCAGCTGCTGGTAAACGTGTTCAGGCAATGGGCGGCGCGAAGAACCACATGCTGATTATGCCAGATGCGGATATGGATAAAGCTGCGGATGCGTTGATTGGCGCAGGTTACGGTTCCGCAGGTGAACGTTGCATGGCGATTTCTGTCGCTGTGGCTGTTGGCGATGCAGGTGATCAGCTTGTAGAACGCCTGGCACCACGTGTCCGTAACCTGAAAGTTGGTCCAAGTGCGGCTGACGGCGATATGGGCCCACTGGTAACAGCAGAGCACCTGGCCAAAGTTAAAGGTTATGTTGATCTGGGTATCAACGAAGGTGCTGATCTGGTTGTTGACGGTCGTGAACTGACCCTTCAGGGATACGAAAACGGGTATTACATGGGTGGTTGCCTGTTTGATAACGTGAAGACAGACATGCGCATCTACAAAGAAGAAATCTTTGGTCCAGTTCTGTCAGTGGTTCGCGCAGATGATTTCAACCAGGCGATCGACATGGTGGACAAGCACGAATTTGGTAACGGTACCTCCATCTTCACTCAGAACGGTGACGTTGCACGTGCCTTCTCCAACAATGTTGAAGTTGGTATGGTCGGCGTGAACGTTCCGATCCCTGTTCCTTTGGCATTCCACAGCTTCGGCGGTTGGAAAGCATCCGCTTTTGGTGACCACAACCAACACGGTCCGGAAGGCGTTCGCTTCTACACGAAAGTGAAAACAGTAACTTCCCGTTGGCCGAACTCCATTAAAGCAGGTGCTGAGTTCGTAATGCCAACTCACAAATAAGATGTGACGACAAGTGCCTCGCTCATGCGGGGCACTTTGCTTTGGAGGAAACAAAATGGCCAAAATCGGTTTTATCGGCGTTGGAAATATGGGCGGCCCAATGGCCCTCAATCTTTTGAAAGCCGGACATAACGTAAAAGTTTTCGATCTGTCTGAAGAGGCGGTAAAAATCTGTGTCGATGCTGGTGCGGAAGCTGCTGAAAGTGCAGTGGACGCTGCCAAAGGCGTTAATATCGTCGTGAGCATGTTGCCAAAGGGTGATCATGTGCGCGGTGTGTATCTTGGTGAAGGTGGCGCGATTGCGGCTGCATCTGAGGGTACATTGTTTATTGACTGTTCCACCATCGACGTTGCCACTGCACGTGAAGTTGCAGACGCGGCTCACGGTGCAGGCATGATGATGGTAGACGCCCCTGTAAGTGGCGGCGTTGGCGGCGCGGCTGCCGGTACGTTGACCTTTATGGTTGGTGGTCCTGCGGGTGCGTTTGAAGCGGCTAAACCAGTTCTGGAAGCCATGGGCAAGAACATTGTTCACACTGGTGCATCCGGCAATGGTCAGGCTGCGAAAATCTGTAATAACATGATCCTGGGCATCTCCATGGTTGCTGTTTCAGAAGCCTTTGTTTTGGGCGAAAAACTGGGGCTGGACCATCAGACTTTGTATGACATCGCGTCTACCGCCTCTGGTCAGTGCTGGTCTTTGACAAGCTATTGCCCGGTGCCAGGCCCTGTACCGACGTCTCCTGCGAACAATGACTACAAACCAGGTTTCTCTGCGCAGAACATGTTGAAAGATATGCATCTGTCCCAGTCTGCAGCTGATGGCTATGACGCCAGTACAGCACTTGGTAAAGCCGCAACGGAACTGTATGAGAAATACGTCTCAGGCGATGGTGAAACCGCTGACTTCTCCGGCATCATTAACATGATCCGCGAAAGCTAATCGAATACTCGGTTGAGGCTGCGTGAGTAGCCTCGCTTTCATATATTGACCTCCCGATTAATATATGGCGCTATGGCCTCCTCTGAAACGAGGAGGCTTTTTTTATGGTAAAGCACATTTCATCCGGTTCCACTTTTGAAGAACAAATCGGATATTCCCGCGCGGTTGTTGATGATCATTACGTATTTGTCGCGGGGACCACTGGTATGAACTATGAAAAGATGGTCATGCCAGCCACAATCGAAGAACAAGTTGAGCAGTGCCTGAAGAATATTGAAGACGCTTTGGTTGAAGCGGGGTCATCTTTGGACAAAGTTGTACGGGTTCATTATTACCTGCCGAATGGCGGTGATTTCGAAAAATGCTGGCCGTATTTGCGCAAAGCATTTTCAGTGGCAAAACCAGCGGCAACCATGCTTCAGGTGCCATTGATGACACCCGATATGAAGATTGAAATTGAAGTGACCGCAAGACGTTAAGCGCTTGTGATCTGCTCGATCAGATCAGGTAATTGGGTGATGTTGGAAAGCTGATGAAACCTCTCATGACCATCAGGTGGTGCAGCTTCCTCCATTGCCCAAGTAATCTGAGAAGGGATAAAAACGCCAAAGGCCCCGGCTTCAATGGCAGGCACCACATCTGATTTCATGGAATTCCCCACCATCGTACTGCGCGCTGGGCCATCACCATATTGATCGAATATCCGGTGATAGGTGTCGGCCTCTTTTTCTGAAACAATTTCAACAGCATCAAAGAAATCGCCAAGACCCGATTGGGCTAGTTTTCGTTCCTGGTCGAACAAGTCCCCTTTAGTAATCAACACGATACGGTAATTCCCATGTAGTGTTTGAAGGGTTTCGCGAACACCAGATAATGGAACCGCTGGGTGGTCGAACATTTCCCGGCCGGCATGCAAAATTTCCTGAATGATGGTCGCTGGAATTTTACCGCCGGTTACCTCGATAGCTGTTTCGATCATGGATAGAGTGAACCCCTTGATTCCATATCCATAGTAACGAAGATTTCTTTTTTCAGTTTCCAGAAGATCTTTTGCAATGTCTTCACGGTCCACATGCTCGGTGAGCAGGTCCCTAAAGCGCTCCTCGGTCAGGCGGAAAAACTCTTCATTTTCCCAAAGCGTATCATCTGCATCGAAGGCAATCGTAGAGATGGGCATGAAGGGCTCCTAAAAAGCTTAAGGTAAAATTCCTCAAGAATATTTGTCAAACGATGAAATTTTGTTTGCGTTTAAACAAAATGAGCATAAAGAGGAAAGTATGAAATTGAATCTTTCCGAGAATATGCAGGGCGCGTTTTTCATGGCGATCTGCATGGCAGCCTTTGGTATTAATGACGCGTTGATGAAACAGTCCAGTGAAGATTTTCACCTGTTTCAAGCCATCTTCCTGCGTTCAATTATCACGTCTGTTTTTCTGGGGCTTTACGCGTGGAAGCAAAAAGCCTTTCATATTGGAATTGGCAAGACAGATCGGAAGCTGATTTTCCTCAGGACCATTGGAGAGATTTGTGGTGCGTTCATGTTTTTGAACGCCATTTTCAACATGCCAATTGCCAATGCGACCGCCATCCTGCAGTCCATGCCGTTGGCGGTAACGCTTGGGGCCGCTGTTTTCCTAAATGAGCCGGTGGGGTGGCGGCGATACATGGCGGTTATCATTGGTTTCGCCGGTGTGATGATTATTGTGCGCCCCGGGACTGATGGATTTAACGAGTATTCTTTGTATGCGCTCGGTTCGATCGTGCTGCTGGTTTTAAGGGATTTGACGACCCGTAAAATCAGCCGTTCTGTCCCGTCTTCTATGGTGTCCTTCATGACCTCGGTTGGAATAACAATAGCCTCTGCGGCAACGTTACCGCTGATTGATTGGACCCCGGTCACGTGGGAGAATGGCTCGACACTGGTTTACGCATCAATGTTCCTGATGGTGGGATATGTGCTCAGCGTTTCTGCCATGCGGATTGGGGATATCGGATTTGTCTCCCCGTTCCGTTATACAATCCTGATCTGGTCAATTCTGCTGGGTATTGTGATGTTTGGGGATATTCCTGACACCTTCACCATCATTGGCAGCACTATTATCGTGGCGACAGGTATTTATACCTTCTATCGGGAACAGAAAGTGCAACGAGGCGCTTGAGGCGCCTCGTAAACTTGAGCTGTTATTGGCGGGAGAGGAAATACTCCTTAAGCTCCGCCGCATATTCAATGTGATGGTGCGTGTCACTCATGCGGGCAATGGCGGCATCAGCCACTTCATCCGGCACAATGTGACCGCGACGCTCCTCCAGCAGATCTTCTGAGAATTCATGACCATGCTCAGGGTGTGGTTGCAAAGACATCATATTGTCAGAATATTCCAGTCCGGCATTCGCGCAAAAATCAGATGTATGCGTGACTTTCGCACCTTCAGGCGGAATGATGACCTGATCCTGATGGAAGGCGAGCAAGGTGACGTCCCGGTCGTTCTTCACATCTTTATAGGTTTGATGGCCGACACCCCAACCACCATGATATTTTTCAACCTTACCGCCAAGTGCTTGCGCAATGGCTTGATGCCCAAAGCAAATACCAATGGTTGGCTTACCTGAGGCGTGAAGATCGCGAATAAACTGTTCAAGTCTTGGAATCCATTCGATGTCTTCATAAACACCATGTTTGGATCCTGTAATGATCCAGCCATCTGCCTGTTCTACATTGTCAGGTAATGTGCCATCGGCCACGACAAAAGTTTCATATTCAAAATCTTCTGATCCAAGCAGATCCATGAACATATCAGCGTAGGTGCCATGTTTTTCGCCAAGTTCACCTGTGATATGTCCAGTTAGCAAAATACCAATTTTCATCTTTTTATCACTCATCCACTTATCCTGAATTCTATATGGGTTCAGGAACTCTCACTTTCACTGCACAATATTTTACTTCAGCGATTTTGCCAAATGGATCAAGTGCATCATTGGTCAAAAGATTGGCCGCTGCTTCAGCAAAGCAGAAGGGAATAAAGACCATGCCTTTTTGAACGGCATTGTCACTTCGGGCTTTAATCTTAATTTCGCCGCGGCGAGAAGAGACTCTGACGTAATCGCCGTTCTCTATTCCCATTTCTTCCAGCATTGCAGGGGCCATTTGAACCGTGGGTTCTGGCTCCACCGCATCCAACACATCTGCGCGGCGTGTCATCGACCCTGTATGCCAGTGTTCCAACAATCGCCCCGTGGTCAGGATGATCGGAAACTCTTTATCGGGAACTTCATCAGGCGAGATAAGTTCCGCCGGGACAAATAATCCTTTGCCGCTCTCCGTTGGAAAACCTTCGGTGAATATGATGGGTTGACCGGGATCATCTGGGGACGGGCATGGGTAAGTAACAGCATCATCGCGTTCAAGCCGATCCCAACTGATCCCTTTGATGCTGTTCATCACCTCAGTCATTTCGGCGAACACATCTTTGGCATGAGAATAAGTCCAACCTAATCCCATGCGATTGGCAATTTCCTGGATAATCATCAAGTCCTGCTTAGCTTCGCCTGGCGGCGAAACAGCTGTGCGTCCCATCTGAACTTGCCTGTTGGTATTGGTAACGGTGCCGTCTTTTTCCGGCCACGCCGATGCTGGTAAGATTACATCCGCATAGGCTGCGGTTTCGGTCAGGAAAATGTCCTGCACGACCAGATGATCAAGTTTGGCAAGCGCTGCCCGCGCATGGGATACATTAGGATCAGACATAGCCGGGTTTTCACCCATGATATACATGCCCGTTATGTTCCCCTCATGAATGGCGTGAGTGATCTCCACCACAGTCAGGCCAGCATTTGGATCAAGTTCCGCGCCCCAGAAATCTTCAAAATGCGCGCGGACGGTTGGGTCGGTGACAGGTTGATAATCTGGCAGGAACATTGGGATCAGGGCAACGTCAGATGCCCCTTGGACGTTATTTTGTCCGCGCAAGGGATGCAACCCTGTACCAGGTCGCCCCACATTCCCTGTAAGAAGGGCAAGAGATATCAGGCAGCGCGAATTATCTGTGCCATGAACATGCTGGCTGATCCCCATTCCCCAGAAGATCATTCCGGCTTTGGCATTAGCAAATAACCGGGCGGCGTCTTTCACTTCATCTGAAGGAACACCCGTGACCTTTTCCATCTCCTCCGGGGAGAAGCCAGACAAATGCAGTTTCAGCTCTTCAAAGTTCGTTGTGTTTTCCGCAACATATTGCTGATCAACAAGCTCTTCCTCCACGATCACATGCATCATAGAATTGAGAAGTGCCACATCTGATCCCGGCTTTTCTTGAAGGTGATGGGTGGCATGGCGTGACAAATCTTGCAGCCTCGGGTCGATGACGATCAGTTTCGTGCCAGATTTCGCTGCATTTTTAAAGAATGTAGCGGCAACCGGATGGTTTACGGCTGGGTTGGCGCCAATGATGATAATGACATCCGCGTTTTTGGCTTCGTTAAAAGGTGCAGACACGGCACCGGAGCCCACAGTTTCCAATAGTGCCGCAACAGAAGAAGCATGGCAAAGGCGCGTGCAGTGATCCACATTATTGGTGCCGAAGCCCGTGCGCACCAGCTTCTGGAAAAGATAGGCTTCCTCGTTCGACCCTTTGGCTGATCCAAACCCGGCCAACGCAGAACTTCCCTTTTCTGCTTTTATACGATTGAAACTTGAAGCCGCTTTTTCCAGTGCTTCTTCCCAGGTGGCTTCACGAAAATGGGTAAGCGGGTTTTTAGGATCCAGAGTCTCGACATCAGTTTTTGAAACGCCATCTTTGCGGATGAGAGGGACCGTGAGCCGATCCGGGTTGTGGATATAATCAAACCCGAACCTCCCTTTCACGCAAAGGCGTTCTTCATTGGCAGGGCCATCGCGCCCGTCAACAGATACAATTTTTTCTCCACTGACATTATAGGTCAGCTGGCAGCCAACTCCGCAAAATGGACAGACGCTTTTTACCTGACGGTCAAATGCGGGTGCCTCGATCATTGTTTTTTCAAGGAGCGCCCCCGTGGGACACGCCTGAACACATTCACCACATGCAACGCAAGTGCTTGTCTCCATGGGATCGTTTAGATCAAAGGTAATCTCTGAATGTGCCCCCCGACCTGACATGCCAATCACATCGTTCACCTGAACTTCGCGGCACGCGCGTACACACAGATCACACTGGATGCAGGCGTTCAGGTCTACGGTCATCGCAGGATGACTATCATCCTTTTCCAACTTGCAATTGGTCTTGGGAAACCGGCTTTCTGAGACCCCCAGGTTATTGGCTGTACTGGTGAAATGGCTGTTTTTAAAACGTGGTTCTTTTTCGTTAGACTGATCGGCAACCAGAAGTTCAACGACCATGCGCCGAGCTTTTGAGGCTTTCTCGGATTGTGTATGAACAACCATTCCTTCGGTGGGTTTGCGCATACAGCTAGGGGCAAGAACACGTTCTCCTTCAATTTCCACCATACAGGCGCGGCAGTTGCCGTCAGCGCGATATCCTTTGCGATCGGTGTAACACAAGTGCGGGATATCTGTTCCAGCCTCCTTGGCGATTTCCCAAAGCGACTTATCGGTCGAAGTTTTTATTTGCTCGCCGTCTAAGGTAAAGGTGATTTCCTCGGTCATGCCAGATCCTCCGGAAAATACTTCATAAGGCAAAGCAGACCATTTGGAGCAGCCTGTCCAAGGCCACAGATGGAGGCCTGCTGCATCACCTCACTTAATTCTTCAAGAAGAGGAAGGTCCCAATCTTGTTCCTGCATAAGCTGGCTTGCTTTTTGTGTGCCAACGCGGCAAGGGGTACACTGACCGCAACTTTCGTCTTCGAAGAAATCCATCAAATTGCGGGCCACCATTTTCATATTGTCTTGATCTGAGAGAACAATGACCGCGGCGGAGCCGATAAAACATCCATGCTTTTCCAGCGTTCCAAAGTCGAGCGGAATATTCGCCATAGAGGCTGGCAGTATTCCGCCAGAAGCCCCGCCTGGAAGGTAGGCCTTGAAAGTATGCCCGTCCTTCATGCCGCCGCCATATTCATTGATCAACTCTTCTGCAGTGATGCCAGCGGGTGCAGTGTAGACCCCCGGCTTTTTGACATGGCCCGACAAAGAAAAGGTGCGTATCCCTTTGTGCCCGTGGCGCCCATCCTGGGTATACCAATCAGCCCCTTTACGAATGATCTCAGGGAGCCAATAAAGGGTTTCTACATTGTTGATGAGGGTTGGTTTGCCAAATAATCCAACATGCGCTGGAAAAGGGGGTTTTTGACGGGGAAGGGCACGCTTGCCTTCAAGGCTCTCAAGCATGGCGCTTTCCTCACCGCAAATATAAGACCCTGCACCACGGCGAAGATGCACTGGGCAATTTCCAAGTATGGATTTGTCTGCCAGTTCCTTAAGCGACTTTTCCAAAATCTGTCGCGTATCCGCATATTCGTCGCGAAGAAAGATGTAGATTGCATCTGCATCAACTAATTCCGCGGCTATCAGCATTCCTTCCAGAAACTGAAAGGGATTACTATTCATGAAGTGGCGGTCTTTGAAAGTCCCTGGTTCACTTTCATCTGCATTCACCGCGAGGTAGCGTGGGCCTTCTTTAGAAAGCACAGAATTAATTTTCACAGCATGGGGAAAGCCAGCCCCGCCTAAACCGCGATGTCCACTCACTTTCAGTGTCTCGATAAGATCTTGTGACGAGACAGTGTTCGACCGAAGTTGGTTTAGTGTCGAAAAGCCTTGTTGACCCAGATAGTCATCCAGCGTCAGAATTGAATTCTCTGATTTTACATCTGTTTCTTGGTCCAGAACTTTTTCCGTTGTTGCTTTTTCAAGATAAGTATCGCCCTTTCTGACAACCGGTGCCGATTGACATCGTCCCATACAGGCGGCTTTCTTAACGCGACTTCCGGGTATCTGTGACTGAAGGTCTTGATAAAGTTCGCCAGCCCCCGCCAATGCGCAACTGAGACTTTCGCAAACTTTGATGGGAGCGTTTAAAGATGGGTCAAGCTCTTCGGTGATTTCGAAATTGTGGTAAAAGCTGGCGACTTCGTGAATTTCCGCCAGTGAAAACCCTGTGATTTCAGAAAGTGCTGTCAGGTGAGGTTTTGACAGTTGGTTGTACTGATCCTGAAGCAAATGAAGATATTCAAGTAAAAGATCACGCTGATAGGGGGCCGGGGGCAGGATCTTTTCTATTGCGTCAAGATCCGCCTTTGTGGCCTGCCGCCCTCTCGCCTGATACCGGCTTTTTCTCTTTTTTTTTGATCTACCGGGCGGGACCGGTGTTTTGTCAAACGTTTGTGCTTTGCTCATCAGCCTTTTCTTGCTTCCAGTTTTTGTGCCCGCAGTTCCCGCAGTTCTTTGTCAGTTACTGTTTCCAGAACTACTGCCCCGGAAATAATCAGCTGTTTTCCGGCATGTTCAAAATTCACAGTTACCCGATCGGCAATGCAGGATTGAACTTGACCCAACCCCCATTCTGGTTGTTTGGGATGGCGAACATATTGGCCCGGAGAAAAAAAGGAGATCATGAAACTAGCACCTTGTTGATTCTTTAGGGTAGAGTGTAGCAAACTAACGCCAAGGGAACAAAGTCTGTTCCTTAGGGGATGAGACAAAACGGAATTTAGGGACATCATGATTGATCTGAAACTGGCAGCTTTAATGAGCTCCAAATTGTGCCATGATATTATTGGACCAGTTGGTGCTGTTAACAATGGTATCGAACTGCTGCAGGATGAAAGCAGCGCCAATATGCGCGAACAGGCAATAGAACTTGTTAGTCAAAGTGCAGGCGAAGCTGCTGCAAGGCTGCAGTTTTATAGACTGGCATATGGACTTGCAGGTGGTATGGGCCCAGAGGTTTCGTTAAGAGATGCCCGCAATTTGACGAAGGGCTATATTAAACACGGCAAGGTTCAGATGGACTGGCCAGATGAAGTTGGGGGTGCCGAGAACCTGTCTAAAGACGCGGTAAAAGTGCTATGCAATCTCGCTTCTATCGCGGTTGGTGCCTTGCCACGTGGCGGCAATATAGAGGTCAGTGGTGGAATTAATGGGAGTGAATGGAACTTTACGTTTACTGGGAAAGGACGCCGTGCCGGTTTGCGTGAAGAAATCACTAAAACTCTCATTGATGGCTACAACGAAGAAGATCTCACTGCACAAAATGTAGCCGCACACTATATGATGGCGATCGCTCAGAATAATGGCTTTAAGGTTTCAGTAGATTCACTGGAAGAGGAAACCGTTGTCTTAACGGCAAGCTCCTCATAAACCCTTCTTATTTCCACAGCGGAAAGAGCTCATCTTCTCCGTTGTGGGAGCCTTCCCCCCTAGATGAACTGCCGCTCCGCGCCCATTCAATTTGTCTAAAATTTTAGAAAAATCGCATTTTCTGTTTTTGGCTTGTTAACCGTAACTGCTTGTTAACCTCTTTATCGCATTCTTTGCCATAGTCTCTGGCTAAAGTTTTTTTACATGTGATCCTGCATTGGCGCGGGGAGAGAGCAACAACATGGATGATCTGTTAAGCGAATTTTTGACCGAAACGAATGAAAATATTGGCATTGTTGATGCCGCATTGGTTGCGCTTGAGCAAAATCCCGATGACGGTACTCAGATTGATAATATCTTCAGGCTTGTGCACACAATTAAAGGGACGTGTGGTTTTCTGGGACTTCCGCGTCTTGAAGCAGTTGCGCATGCGGGAGAAAATGTTCTTGGCAAAATTCGGGATGGTGAACTTCAGGTAACACCGGATGTCGTGACTATTATTCTTGAGGCTATGGATGTTATTAAGGATCTTCTGGAAGCGCTGGAACAAACCGAAGAAGAACCAGAAGGAGATGACGCGGACCTGATTAAGCGACTCAATGATGTCGCTTATGGAACAGCGTCAACTGTTGCGGCACCTGTGCCAACACCTGAGCCTGAAGTTTCCAATGTGGTGGAACTTAAGGATGAGATGCCAGGTGAAGTTTCCGAAGCAGAGCTTGAAGCCGCTTTTGCAGCCGCACCCGGTCCAGATGATATTGTTGAGGAGGCGCCGGCTCAGCAAGAAGAATTAAGGCCAGGTGAAGTTTCTCTAGAAGAACTTGAGGCTGCATTCATGGCAGCTCCAGGTCCTGATGACGATGCCCCTGCTCTAGTGGCGGAACCGGTTGAGCCTGAAGCTCCTGCAGCGCCAACAGTTGTTGAGAAAAAAGCAGCAACCCCTAAAGCAAATAGCAAAGCGGGAGAAGGTGCGCAAAAAGAATCAAATCTTGCAAACCAAAGCATTCGTGTGAATGTCGAATTGCTTGAAAACCTGATGACAATGGTCAGTGAATTGGTTTTGACACGTAACCAGCTGTTGCAGATGGTTCGTGGTATGGATGACAACGAGTTTACTGTTCCACTTCAGCGCCTGAGCCATGTAACTACTGAGTTGCAGGAAGGCTTGATGAAAACACGTATGCAGCCAATCGGCAACGCCTGGTCAAAATTGCCTCGTATTATTCGCGATCTTAGCCACGAACTAGGCAAGAAAATTGACCTTGTCATGCACGGTGCGGAAACTGAACTTGATCGCCAAGTACTTGAAATGATCAAGGATCCGCTCACTCATATGGTGCGTAACTCTGCTGATCACGGCCTTGAAGGTCCTGAAGAACGTCTTGCAGCAGGTAAGCGCGATACAGGCCGGGTTGTTCTGGATGCGTATCATGAAGGCGGGCATATTATCATCACCATCACAGACGATGGTCGCGGCCTGAATGAGGAAAAGATTAAGGCGAAGGTTCTTGAAAATGGCCTTGCCTCAGAAGCTGAACTTGAAAACATGTCAACTCAGCAGATCCATAACTTTATTATGCGTGCGGGCTTCTCCACGGCAGAAAAAGTCACAAACGTATCCGGCCGTGGTGTTGGCATGGACGTGGTGAAATCCAACATCGAGAAAATTGGTGGTACGATCGAACTTAAATCCGAACAGGGTAAAGGGTCTACTTTCACCATCAAGATCCCGCTGACATTGGCAATTGTTTCTGCGCTGATCGTTGAGTGTGGCGGTGAACGCTTTGCTGTTCCTCAGATCAGTGTTGTTGAACTGGTTCGCGCATCCACTGATGGTTCCAGCGAAAACACTATTGAGATGATCAACGACTCACCTGTCTTGAGACTTCGTGATCGCTTGTTACCACTGGTACATCTTAACGAAATTCTCCGTCTTGAAACGTCTGCGGATGAAGTCGCAGAGAAGAGCGAAGTTAAAGGCAGCGAAGAATTTATTATTGTCACTCAGGTAGGTGCCTACACATTCGGTATCGTCGTTGACCGTGTCTTCGACACTGAAGAGATTGTTGTTAAGCCAGTTGCTCCTATTCTACGTCACCTTTCCATCTTCTCAGGCAATACAATTCTGGGTGATGGTAGTGTGATCATGATTTTGGATCCGAACGGTATTGCCTCTCAGTCTGGTGAAAATATCGTGAGTGATCACAGCCATGAAGAAGAGATGCGCCGCGAAAACTCGGAAAGCAACAAAGAGGCGATGCTTATTTGCCGTGCTGGTGGTCAGGAACCGAAGGCTGTTCCATTGTCGTTGGTTGCGCGTCTTGAAGAAATTGACGTGGAAACTATCGAAAATACAAATGGTCAACTAGTTGTTCAGTATCGCGGCAAAATCATGCCGCTGGTCACAATGAATGATGGATGCTCCGTTGCGACAGAAGGACGTCAGCCAATTCTGGTGTTCACTGACAATGAACGGACAATGGGTCTGGTTGTCGATGAAATTGTGGATATTGTCGAAGATCACCTCAACGTGGAAATGGCTTCCAATATCGAAGGTATGATTGGTAGCGCCGTTATCCGCGGAAAAGCCACAGATATTATTGATGTGGGGTATTTCCTGCAGAAATGCTTCGGTGACTGGTTTGGCGCTAGCGATAATGTCGCTTACGGGTCGGACAAATCGTCCCAACGGGTCCTGTTAGTAGACGACAGTCCGTTCTTCCGAAATATGCTGGTGCCGCTGCTATCGGTTGCTGGATATGAAGTCAGGACTGCCGAAAATCCAACTCAGGCACTTGACCTGAGAGAACGTGGCGAGCAATTCGATATCATCGTTAGTGACATTGAAATGCCTGATATGGATGGTTTCCAGTTTGCCGAAGAAGTGTTGAAGGATGAGCGTTGGGCGGATACACCTATTATTGCTTTGTCTTCACACACAACGCAGCAGGACTTTGATAGAGGCCGTCAAGTCGGTTTCTCTGACTACGTCGCTAAATTTGATCGCGACGCCCTGATGAATACGCTTTCACAAACACTGCGTATTGGTGGAGGAGCAAAATGAGTATGAGTGAGTTGCAAGAATACGTCACAGTCACAATTGGCGGGCAAATGTTTGGTATCCCGGTACTTCAAGTGCATGATGTTTTGGGAACAATCAAACTGACAAATATCCCGCTGGCCCCACCAGAAGTGGCTGGAGCACTCAATTTGCGTGGCCGTATCGTGACTTGTATTGATGTGCGCAAACGCTTGGGTTTGAGTGCCGCTGATGGGGGCAAGGAACAAATGAGCGTTGTCGTGGAACATCATGGAGAACCATACAGCCTTCTGATTGACGCTGTTGGAGAGGTGTTGAGCCTTAAAACAGAAAATATGGAATCCAATCCCGCTACTTTGGATAGCCGTTGGCGAGAGGTGTCATCTGGTATCTATCGTACTGAAAACAAATTGCTGGTGATTTTGCAGATCGACCGACTGCTTGATTTTGCCGGTGGAGCAGCGCAAGCAGCATAATTAATAGAGAAGTAGAGAGATAGAATGGCTTCATGTCTCATAGTTGATGATTCTAAAGTTGTCCGTATGGTTGCCAGGCGCATCCTTGAGGATCTGAACTTCGACATCTTGGAAGCAGAAGATGGCCAAGGTGCCATGGATGTGTGTTTAAAGGGAATGCCAGATGTAATTCTTCTGGATTGGAACATGCCTGTCATGAACGGCTTGGATTTCCTTAAACAGCTTCGGCTTTCGGAGGGCGGGAACGAACCGGTTGTTGTTTTCTGTACCACGGAAAATGATATGGCACATATTCGAGAAGCAATCTCTGCAGGTGCAAACGAATATATTATGAAACCTTTTGATCGGGCGATCATTGAAGCAAAATTCTCTCAGGTAGGAGTGCTCTAGTGATCCAACTGGGCTATCCGGAAGTCAAGGAAATTGTAAATAGAATGTCTAATCCTTACAGGGTAATGCTTGTTGATGATTCCGCTGTGATCAGAGGTTTTTTGGCGAGATGGCTAAAGGAAGAAAGTGATATCGAAGTTGTCGCTTCGGTCAGTAATGGAGCAATCGCAGTAAGGGATTTCGCAAAAGTAAAACCGGATGTTGTGATTTTGGATATTGAAATGCCTGAGATGGATGGCATGACAGCTTTGCCTAAGCTGATCCAACAGGATCCAGATGTGAAAGTAATTATGGCTTCTACACTAACAGTTAGAAATGCGGATATCAGTATGAAAGCGCTTGCCATGGGCGCAGCGGACTATATCCCAAAACCAGAGAGTACTCGTGTTGCGGGTGATAAGGAAGCCTTTCAAAGAGATTTGGTTGAAAAGGTTCGTGCGCTTGGTGCACGTCGACGGGCCAAGAGCGGTGCGGCGGCTCCCGATAGAAATACGGAAGTTAAGCCCAATACAGCAGATCGCGCTAAACCTTCAGCTAGCGGCTTGTACAAAAACGGAGAAATTATCCTGCGTAAAAGCACACTCTCTCTGATGCCGGAGGCTCTTGCAATTGGATCGTCAACAGGCGGACCGCAAGCCCTTTTCAAACTGTTCGAAAAGCTTAAGGGCACGATAACCAAACCAATTTTTATTACTCAACATATGCCGGCGACTTTTACGTCCATTCTTGCTGAACATATTGCAAAGATAGCAGGTGTTACTTGTAAGGAAGCGGAAGATGGGGAGATTGTTCGGGACAAACAGATTTACCTAGCCCCGGGAGATTGGCACATGACAGTTGTCAAAGAGGGGGAGAATGTAAGAATTAAACTAAATCAGGATCCGCCGGAGAATTTCTGTCGTCCTGCTGTGGATCCGATGTTAAGGAGCCTCAACTCTGCATATGGTGGGCGAGTTGTTACCGTCATTTTGACGGGAATGGGCCATGATGGAAAACAAGGTAGTGAGGTGATGGCTCAATCCGGCGCACCTGTCATTGCTCAGGATGAAGCAAGCAGTGTCGTGTGGGGGATGCCTGGAGCTGTCGCAACATCCGGACTTTCGACGTCTGTTTTGCCGCTCGAAGAAATTCCGACTGCCATTAGTAAAGCGATGACGGGGAGGCCCGTATGAACACTCAGGACTTCCAGATGTTAAGTTCACTGGTCAAGGAGAGATCAGGCTTAATTTTGACAGAGGATAAAATCTATCTGCTAGAAAGTCGTCTTGTACCTTTAGCACGTCGTCGGGGTCTCAACACGCTTGAAGATTTGGTGGGCGAGCTGAGACGTACAAATGATGAAAAGCTAAAGGAAGATATTACGGAAGCGATGACGACTAACGAGACGTTTTTCTTCCGTGATAACAAGCCTTTTGATATTTTTAAAGAAAACATTCTGCCTCACCTGTTGCAAGCACGTACAGGCAAGAAAACCCTTCGAATCTGGAATGCTGCCTGTTCAACAGGACAGGAACCATATTCGCTTGCCATGCTTCTAAAAGAAGAAGCTGCCAAACTGTCTGGCTGGCGTGTAGAAATATTGGCAACCGATATCTCCAATGAAGTGTTGGAGAAGGCAAAGGCAGGTTTGTATTCCCAGTTCGAAGTGCAGCGTGGTCTGCCAATACAGCTGTTGATCAAGTATTTCCAGCAAATGGGTGAAATGTGGCAAATAGATAGCTCGATTCGCGCAATGGTTAAGTTTGAGAAGTTAAACTTGCTGGACAATTTGGCTCGTGTAGGTCATTTCGACGTTGTCTTCTGCCGTAATGTGCTGATTTATTTTGATAACGAGACTAAGTCCAAGGTATTGAACCAGATGCAAAATATTCTTGCAAATGATGGAGCCTTGTTCCTGGGCGGTGCTGAAACAGTACTTGGAATTTGTGACGGATTGCGACCTGTGTCTGGGTTGAAGGGGGTTTATACTCCCGCAGAAAATGGAGTGTTAGCTGCAAGCTGACACCTCTCTAAAAATCTTCAATAAAAAAAAGCCTGACAGTTTCCTGCCAGGCTTTTTTAGGTTGAGATTAAGATTTTTACTTTTGAGATACTAACTTGCTTTTGCCTGGGCCCGTTCTTCAGGATCACGCAGTACATAGCCGCGGCCCCAGACTGTTTCGATGTAATTGTCTCCATTTGTCGCAGACGCCAGCTTCTTGCGCAGCTTACAGACAAATACGTCAATAATTTTCAATTCTGGCTCATCCATCCCGCCATAGAGATGGTTGAGGAACATTTCCTTTGTTAGGGTCGTTCCCTTGCGCAGGCTCAATAGTTCCAACATACCGTATTCTTTACCTGTCAGGTGCAGGCGCTGTCCGTTTACCTCAACAGATTTGCTATCCAGATTCACTGTCAGCTTGCCGGTTGTAATGGTGGACTGAGCATGACCTTTGGAACGGCGAACAATTGCGTGAATTCGTGCAATCAATTCGTCCTTATTAAAAGGTTTTGTCAAATAATCATCAGCACCGAAACCAAGTCCTTTGACTTTGTCATCGGGTTCCGACATTCCTGAAAGGATCAGGATCGGAGTAGAAACCTTGGCCGTCCGTAGCTTTTTAAGTACGTCGTAGCCAGACATGTCTGGCAAACCAAGATCCAGGATGATGATATCGTAATCGTACAGTTTACCTAAATCCACACCTTCTTCACCAAGGTCAGTGGAATAAACATTAAACCCTTCAGCATTCAGCATTAATTCAATGCCACGTGCCATAGAGCTGTCGTCTTCGATCAATAATACCCGCATATGAGTGGACCTCCTGTAAGACAGCATTGTTAATATTTTAGCCTAACAAAAGGTTAACAGAAAGCATAAAAAGTTAATTTATTTGTTTCCATCAGTAGCGTTTCCCTTTACCAAACATTAAAAATTCTAAGGCAAAATAGAGCTAGCAATAATCTGTAAACTATATCCGGTAACGGATTGTCCGGAGCGTCCTTTGTTAAGCGTGATATCAGAAATCGGCAGAGTTAATTCCCAGCAGTACTATGGTCGTGTAGCCGGTATTCAGGGTTTGTTGGTGGAAATAGGCGGTATTCAGCGTCAACTGAGCATTGGCAGTAGAGTAAATCTATTGGCTCGTGGGGATAAGGTTGTCCCCTGTGAAGTTGTTGGTTTTCGCAACGATCGCGCCCTTGCCATGCCATTTGGAACGCTTGATGGTGTTGGTATGGGATGCAAAGCGCTTATCACTGAACAGGATCCGGTTATTTATCCGGACAGCAGTTGGCTTGGGCGTGTTGTCAATGCTATGGGTGAGCCTGTTGATGGTGGTCCGCCCCTTAAAAAAGGGAGCGTTGGAGTTGCCCTTCGGAATTTGGCCCCACCTGCGCATTCACGCCAAAGGGTTGGCGGTAAAATTGACTTGGGCGTAAGGGCGCTCAATACGTTCGTGACCTGTTGTAAAGGTCAGCGTATGGGTATTTTCGCAGGCTCCGGTGTTGGTAAGTCTGTTCTGTTGTCTATGTTGGCGCGAAATACAGCTGCTGATGTGAACGTCATTGGTCTCATCGGTGAACGGGGCCGTGAGGTTCAGGAGTTTCTGGAAGATGACCTTGGTCCTGAAGGACTTGCGCGAAGTGTTGTTGTGGTTGCCACTTCCGACGAGCCTGCACTTATGCGCAGGCAAGCGGCATACTTGACCATGGCATTGTCGGAATTCTTCAGAGATCAGGACAAAGATGTGCTCTGTCTGATGGATAGTGTGACCCGCTTTGCGATGGCTCAACGTGACGTCGGGTTGTCAGGCGGTGAACCACCTACCAGTAAAGGGTATACACCAACAGTTTTCAGTGAACTTCCCAAACTATTGGAACGCGCAGGTCCCGGGCCGGGTACAGGAACTATCACGGGATTGTTTACAGTTCTCGTTGAAGGGGATGACCATAATGAACCTGTAGCCGATGCGGTAAGGGGTATTCTGGACGGGCATATTGTTATGGAGCGTCAAATCGCTGAGCGTGGGCGGTATCCGGCGATTAATGTTCTCAAATCCGTATCCAGAACCATGCCGGGCTGTAATGCTGCTGAAGAAAACGAACTTATAATGATCGCGCGGCAACTCTTGTCGACCTATGAAGATATGGCGGAACTGATCCGACTTGGGGCTTATAAGGCGGGTTCAGATCAAAATGTAGATGCGGCAGTTCACTATTATCCTTTGTTAGAGCAGTTTTTATCCCAGATGAAGGAAGAAAATACCAGCCTTGAAGAATGCTATGCGATCCTTGGGCAGATCTTGAATGTAAATGCTGCCGTTCAAGAGCAGCCATTGACAGAGGGGGAGAGACCTCAACAGCCTTTGGCGTGAGGTTAAGGAGTAACGCGTATGAGAAGCCTCGCAAATGTTATCAGGATGCAAAAGTGGAAACTTGATGAGCAGCGGCGTGTTGTCGGTGATCTGGAAGAAATGCACTCGAACTATCTGGGGCAGTTGGATGCTCTTGAGGAGGAGTTTGAAAGGGAGAAAGCGTTAGCTGCAACAGATACGGATGCGGGTATTTTGTTCGCTGATTATGCGAAAGCGGCGCGGCTGAGAAAAGAAAACCTGAACTCAACAATTGCGGAACTGCAAGAAAAACTCGATGAGGCGCAAGCTGTTTTGGCTGAGCTCTTTCAGGAACTCAAGAAATTTGAAATCTCGGAAGAAACCAGGATTCGTAAATTAAAAGAAGCAGAAGCTAAGAGACAGCAAGATGAAATTGACGCTTTCTCTATCGAAATGTTTCGGCGCAAAAACAAATAGCTCTTTAGAATACTGCTGGAGGGTTGCTCTCCCACTCCTCTGTTGGATGAATAGGAAAACGTCCGACTTCTTTAAACGTAAGACTTCCTGAGACGCCTGTGATTTCGAGGTTCTCGGTGAAAAGCGAGCCGATATCTGCACGAATTTGATCTGGCAATGCCTTCGTTGTCCTTAACACCAAATCAAATCTCTGAGATCTAAATAATCCGTCCATTTGAAGGGGACCGGTTTTTGTGAGATCCAGTTCAATAATAAAACGTGTTTCCTCTTCACCGTCACTGCCTTCACGTTTATGGCGCCGGTAGTAGGTGCGAAGCTGATGTAACTTCTCCCCGTCAAAAAACGGGAAAACAAGGGCGCGCCAATCTTGACCGCCAGGCTCACTAGCTAACCTGGTGAGGGTTGCAAATTCATCATTCAGGGTTCGAAGTAAATCCCCTTTCCCCGAGCTCTCCAAGATAAGTTGCAGATCCTGTCCCATCCACTTGGATAGATTTCCGCCATTTACCGCAGAAATAAAGAACAGCAAACTCGCTCCCAAATGCGCTCCCATTCGGGGAATATTATTCATAAAGAAGTTCTGGGTGAGAGAAGGGTTTTGCGCTGCAAGCGTGTTTAAGGCTTCGCGTAAGTTCTCCCACTGACTCATGATGGGAAGATGAGGTGTTTTGAAAATACTGACGGCCCCCATCGTAGGAGGTAGGGGGAAACCTGTCAGTTCTTCTTGAACAGTAAAAGAAACGGAGGCGCCAACGGCAGGTGGATTGAATGTGGTAAAACGGAAAGTGCCAAGCTCTGGTGATTGCACAAATACCTGACTTGATCTGGATTGAGCAGTTTTGGGTGCTGTTGTTCCTATTACGGTTCCGGTTAGCCGGTTTGCCCCTCCTTCGTCGCCATCAGCTTGCACATTTGCAGATGTGTTGTAGATGGCGGAGATTTGGCTGCCTCGCTCTAGAGGTCCGGTCGTCTGGAATAGTGCGGAGGTTTGACGGAGCGGCGGACTGTCAATGGTTAGTCTGACGGCCTCCTTCGATGTTGTCGCTTCTACATTCACTTGGGTGATAGTTGTCTTGTTCACAGGTGGCTGGGGGGCTGTGTCTTTGCCGCCCGGATTGAGTGTGTGTGAATAAGCCGCAGCACCCGAACTGCTCGTTTGACGCGGAGAGGCACTTACGTTGCTCGAAACCAGAGAAGCTGCAAAAAGGGTTTGGTTAGAAGGCGTAGGTGTTGCACTTTTTGGGTTTCCTTGCGACGGGATGACTGTCGTCTCGATCGTAGGTGTTGACATCGCTGTTTTTACATTCTGCGATCTGGTTGTTTGTTGTCCTTTACTCTCAAGTGCCGTTGCGATGCGCTGTAGTTCGGTATCAAGTGTCAGTTTATCTGGAACCTGATACTGTCCGCCGTAGGAAACTGAAGCCGTTGTTGGTTTGTTGACAACAGGCAGAAGCGTTACCGTTGGTGGGGAGGCCAGTTTCTCTCCATTTATTGCTGTAACGCGGGCTGTAACCATATCGGTTACGCTTTCAACCTCCAGAACGACATGACTTCCCACAGGAATTGGGTTTGTGGAAGACATGCGGAAATTGCCCATTTCAGTATGGAGCATAGTATCTCCGGACGAGGCGCGGGCGGTAACGACTGCGGCTAATAGCGCCCCTTGAGAAACGCTGCCGCCCTGTGATTGCTGCGTTTGCGGGGAGCCCTGTTGTCCGGTTGGATTTGTTGCGTTGACTGGAGAGACATAGCGTTGACCGGCACCAGTGCCCCCGCCAGCATCAACTGGCGGTGTTGGGGGCGTTCCTGATGTGGATCTGATGCCGCTCATAATTCATTGCCGGATTATCCGGACCCTTCGATAATATAACGCGCCAACGCTTCAATTTCTGCTGCTGCCGGGCTTGTTGGGTATCGGCTGAGAAGAGGGGATTGAGACCTAATCGCAGCAGATATCCGATCATCTTGCGGAATAATTCCAGCAAGCGGTGGATCCAGCTTCAGGAAATTCTGGCAGGCCGCCAGTAGTTTTTCATAAACCTTTTTACCATCTGACCTGGATTTTACCATATTAACCAGAATTCTGGTATCAGCGTTTTTCTGTTGCTGACTGGTCACCTTGATGAAAGCGTATGCATCGGTGAGCGATGTAGGCTCGCCATTCGTCACCACCAGCTTTGGACCACGGGCGGATGCAAGAGTTTGCACAGCCGCGTCAATGCCAGCACCCAGATCCAGAATGATGAAATCATACTCGGCGCCGAGTTGGATAAGTTCCTCATGCACTGCCCGCAAATGGTCACTGTCTAAGGTGCCAAGGGATCCTGATCCGGATCGTCCTGCTATAATATCAAACCCGCCTTCTTCATATCTGAAGGCAACATCTTTAAGTTTTCTCTGCCCGGAGACAACGGTTGCTAGATCGAAATCAGGCATTAGTCCAAGTTGGATATCCACATTGGCAAGTCCTACATCTCCATCAAACAATAGGACTTTCTTGCCCGAATTGGCCAGTGCATGGGCAAGGCTGACTGACAAAACAGTTTTGCCGACACCACCTTTGCCCGATGCGACGGTGATCAGGTTTTTGCCTGTGCCCGGTGTTGCAGGATGGGCGGTTGGCCGGTTTGTAAGTGGGCTTTCAGTATCGCTCATTTTTCCGCCTTATCAAATTCGCTGCTAACTTCTTGGTCGTTAGGGTCGCGCAAAATTAAGCGCGCAAGATTTACCGGATTGATCACATGCAATCCCTTAGCTACAGATGAAGACACACTGGCGTATGAAAATTTAAGTCCAGCATTATCTGCAGCCGTTAAAACGCCCCCATACCGTCTCGTTGTGTCCAGTCTGGTAACGATCAGTTTATGTGCTCCGATTGAGGCAAACTTTATGGCGGTATCACTCATTTCCGCGCTGTCTGTACCCGCAGCAAGAACAACGACAGCTTCCGCGTTCGCAGAAATGACCAGTTCGGCCAAGGAAGACAGCTCTTCATCATCATAACAACTGATTCCGCCCGTATCGATGAGCACATGGGCACCATCAGAGAGATCTGGCAAGGCGAGGGTGTTTTTAAGTTCTTCGGCGTTATCAACGACCCAAAGTTTCAGTTTCAGAATATCCGTAAAGGATTTCAGTTGTTCTACTGCACCCGCCCGACTTTTATCCGTCGTGATAACGTGGACAACGCGGCCTCGCAAAATGGCGGTTGCCGCCATTTTTGCGATGGTCATGGTTTTACCAACCCCTGGTGGGCCGATCAGCATTACGGGCTTATTCTTCCGACTAAACTGCGGAGCAAAATCAAAATGTTGGTCCAATGCTGCCGCAAGGGCCATCTCGATATCATCGGTCTCAGCCGCAATTGCGGATCGGCATATCCGTTCGGCGAGCAAAGTTGGTACACCATGATACGCCATCGCGCGAACGAGGCTATGCACTTCCGGTGTTACATTTACCGGAGGTTCTGGAGTTTTTTTCTTGGATTTGGAAGCCATTGGAGCAGGTTTGACGGGGATATCCAAAGCGTCCGTTTTCTTTTTGCCTTTGACGATTTCCATGCCACCAAAATCCGGTTTTGGTGATCTTGGTTTGACTTTTACTGGCGTGGAAGGAGGTATTGGTTTTTTCCAGTCATCGTCCCAGTTTTGTGCCCATCCATTTGTGGGTTTGGGCGGAATGGTCGGTGCCGGAGGATCTGATTTTTCAACAGCAGCCGTCACCTGAGTTTCCCCGGAGGGCAAATTCTGGGTGGCGAGTATTATCGCTTCTTCTCCAAGATCTTTCCTGATCTTGTCCATGGCTTCAGATACGCTTTTCCCGGTATAGGACTTAATTCTCATTCAGGGTGTCCTTAGACCTGTGCCAGAGTTTTAAGTTTGGCTTTTGGATGAATTTCATTTTGGGACATGACTATTGTTGTAGGTCTGAACCTTTCCACAATGGATCGAACATAGGGGCGAATGGCCGGGCTGGTCAGAAGAACTGGATTGTGCCCTTGTTGTGCCAACTGGTCGAAGTTATTGCGGATGGAGGCAATAAACTCTTGCAGAAGGCTAGGGGCCATAGAAAGTTGCTTCTCTTCTCCTTGTCCAATGATGGATTCCGCGAAATTCTGTTCCCATTGCGGGGAGAGGGTGACTAGAGGAATGAATCCATCGGGTGCAGTATTGGCAGAAGAGATTTGCCGCGCGAGACGTGCACGAACATGTTCGGTGATCATACTGATGTTCTTGGTGTAGCCTGTCGCTTCTGAAATGCCTTCCAGGATAGACGGCAGGTCACGAATGGAGATGCGTTCTGTCAGCAGGTTTTGCAGGACACGTTGCACGCCGCTCACTGTTATCTGTGTTGGGATTAGATCAGCAATAAGTTTCTGATGAGCAGCCGGGAGTTCATCCAGAAGTTTTTGTGTTTCTGCATAGGAAAGCAGATCCGGCATATGATCCTTCAAGATTTCCGTGAGATGCGTTGTAATGACTGTGGCCGGATCAACGACAGTGTAACCGCGGAAGGAAGCTTCTTCCCGCTGACCTTCGTCTACCCAGACGGCTGGCAGGCCAAATGTCGGTTCCGTCGTCTCTTCACCTGGCAGGTCAATTGGCAATCCCTGTGGATCCATAATAAGCAACTGGTTCGGGCGCACATCACCATATCCCGCCTCAAGTTCTTTAACTCGCACAAAATAGTTATTGGCCGGCAGCTGCATATTATCCAGAATACGAACGCTTGGCATGACAAAACCCATGTCCCCAGCAATCTGACGGCGGAGGGCCTTGATCTGATCAGTTAGCCTGTATCCTTCCGTATCGTTGATAAGAGACAAGAGCCCATACCCAAGCTCAAGACGAAGATCATCAATGGCAAGTGCCGTTGAAATAGGCTCTTCAGCAGGGATAACTTCCTTCTGTTCTTCAATGAGCTGTTGTTGCGCAACGACAGCTTCCTGTTCGCGTTGTCGCATCATGTAGTAGGCCGCGTATCCGGTGCCCCCTCCCAGGATCAGGAACGGGATCATAGGAATACCAGGTAGAACGGACAAAGATAAGAGAAGGAAAGAGCTAACTGCCAACGCACGTGGGTATCCTCCGAGCTGCCCAATAAGTGCCTTGTCAGTTGTGCCAGTAACACCGCCACGGGATACAAGCATACCAGCGGCCACTGATACAATCAGGGCAGGGATCTGGCTTACAAGACCGTCTCCTACGGTCAGGATAGTGTAGCTTTCAGCCGCTTGCCCGAAGGTTAGGTCGTTCTGGGCGACCCCCACAATGATACCGCCGATGATGTTAATGAAGGTAATTAGCAGGCCCGCGATCGCGTCACCACGTACAAATTTTGAGGCACCATCCATGGAACCAAAGAAACTGCTTTCATCTTCAAGTTCTTTACGGCGCGTGCGGGCGGTAGCCTCATCAATCATACCGGCGGACAGATCCGCGTCGATTGCCATTTGTTTGCCGGGCATGGCATCCAGAGAGAAGCGGGCGGCAACCTCAGCAATACGGCCTGAACCCTTGGTGATTACAACAAAATTAACAATGACGAGAATGGCAAAAACGATAATACCGATAACGAAATTGCCGCTCATCACGAAGTTGCCAAAGGCTTCAATTACGTTACCCGCGGCCGAGGGACCGGTATGGCCTTCGGACAGAATAAGGCGTGTTGACGCCAGATTGAGGGATAACCGCAACATGGTCGCAATGAGCAAAACCGTTGGAAATGAACTAAAATCCAAGGGCTTGGAGATGAACAAACATGTCATAAGGATGATCACGGAAAAGGTGATCGATAACGCCAAGCTGAAATCAAGCAACCAGCTCGGCATTGGGAGGATCAAAACAACCAGAATGCAGACAACACCAAGGGCCAGACCAATATCGCCGCGACCCACGATCGAGATAATATTGCTCAGATCCAGATTTGGTCTGGAAGATTGTCCTTGTTCCTGACTATCACTCATTCACTGCACTTTCATGTTTTACATTGCAGGACGTTGGTTTGAACCCGCAGTTGGGATCTGTACACCTTCTCCGGAATACTGCTTGAGCTTGTTTCGAAGGGTTCGAATGGAAATACCAAGAATATTTGCGGCATGAGTACGATTGCCAAGGCAATGTTCCAATGTGTTCAGGATAAGATCCTTTTCCACATCCGCAACAGTACGCCCTACCATTCCACCACTAGATGCTTCAGGCGCTGATTGAGGAGCCGCTGAACCCGGCATTGCCGCTGTGGCCGCTGTCTGAACAGCTGTTGTTGCTGTTTCTGGTATGGCGCTTCCATCAGGCATCAAAATTGCTTCTGGGCCGATATCATCGCCGGACGCTAAAAGAACGGCACGATGAATGGTGTTTTCCAACTCGCGAACGTTGCCCTGCCAGCGATTGCGTTTGAGCTTTTCAAGTGCTGCTTCACTTATTTTGCGCAATGGGAGTGCATTCATTTCAGAATACTTCCCAATGAAATGATCTGTCAGTGTAATTATATCAGATGGCCGGGACCGAAGAGGTGGAATTTTCAAAGTCACCACATTCAATCGGAATAACAGATCTTCTCTGAAGGTTTTTTCGCGAACAGCTTCTGCAAGATCACGGTTTGATGTCGCAATGATGCGGATATCAACCGGAATTGGCTTTGTTCCACCCACTCGATCGATTACTCGTTCCTGAATAGCGCGCAATAGTTTGGCCTGAAGCTGAATGTCCATTTCACTGATCTCATCCAGCAGCAATGTGCCGCCATTTGCTTCTTCAAACTTACCAATGCGGCGCGCAATGGCACCAGTAAAGGCACCTTTCTCATGGCCAAAGAGCTCCGATTCCAGAAGGTTTTCTGGAATTGCAGCGCAGTTTACACAAACAAAAGGTTTATCTGAACGGTTGCTTTTACGGTGAAGGTAGCTGGCCATTACTTCTTTACCAGTACCCGTTTCCCCATTGATAAGTACAGATGCGGAGGAAGGCGCGATCTGATCTGCGAGGGTAACCACTTCCTTCATGGCCGGATCGCTAAAAATCAGCTGGGAGCTTTCTTCCGCAACGGCTTCCAAAACGGCTGCAATCAGCTCCGGATCTGGAGGAAGTGGGAGAAATTCCTTGGCGCCTGCCCGAATGGCATTCGCCGCCGCCGTCGCATCTGTGTTGATACCGCAGGCAATGATCGGAAGATTAATCCGTTCATTTGCAAGGCTTTCCACAAGTTGGTTAATTGGCAGGTTGACATCGATCATCGCCATGTCAGCCCCCTTGCCGGAGCGCAAGGAAACCAGGGCGGCTTCGATATCATTTACCTGACTAACTTTTGCACCACGCGACATGGCGATTTGGCTAGCGGCGCCGATTTGCCCGTTAAGTGAACCAATGATAAGCAAACGCATCTGCTTAGCTCCTAGACTTAATTATAATACTGCACGCGTTCTGTCGGCGGCAGCAGTGTGTTTAATAACATTTCAAGACGGCGAGGGTTTTCCTGACGTCCAATCGAGGTCGCAGTTGCCAGAAAAATCCTGTTGATCAACGCTTCTTCAGCAGAATTACGTTCCAGTTTTGAAGCCAGTGGGCTGAAGAACATGTTCGCCAGAACGGCACCGTAAAAGGTCGTCAGCAAGGCAACCGCCATAGCAGGGCCAATGGTTGACGGATCGCTTAGATTACTGAGCATCTGGACAAGGCCCACCAAAGTTCCGATCAAGCCCATAGCCGGGGCAACTTCTGCTGCGCGGTGAAGGATGCCAGCACTGGAAGAATGCCTCGCGGTCATTGCAGACAGCTCATTTCTCAGAATCTTGTTTACTTCATCTGCAGGAAGGCCATCTACAACCAGTTGTAGGGCTTTATGTTGAAAGCTGCTTTCCTCCAGGCGAATTACATATTCCTGAAGTTTTAAAACGCCTTTCCCGCGGCATTTTTCAGCAAGCTCCATCATATCATAGGCCGTATCCAATGGATTTTCACGTTTGGTGAAAAGCGTTCTTAAGATTAAACCCTGTGACCTCAAAATTTCGGCAAGCGAGTAACTCATAGTTGTGACGAGAAAGGTACCTATGATCACAATCAGAATGGACGGAAGGTTATAAAAGGCCACATAGGAACCCCCCGCGATCACCGCAGCGGTAACGACAGTGAACCCCCCAAAAAGTCCAATTATGGTTGCATAATCTGGCTTCATTTATACCTGATCCTTAACGACGGTCTGATTTAATGATTTCTGTCATGGTGACGCCGAGCCGATCCTCAACAACAACAACTTCACCACGGGCAACAAGGCGATTATTTACGTAGATATCGATGGCCTCGCCGACCTTGCGATCAAGCTCCACGACCGCACCACGTCCCAATTTCAATAGCTGGCTGACCTGCATACGAGATTTTCCAAGCACAGCTGAAACATGAACAGGAATGTCAAACACGGCTTCAAGGTCAGCAGCTGTTCGCGAGACATCTGAATCTGTTTCCGCTTCCATGGCTGCTGCCATATCCATGTCATCGAGATTTTCGTCTTCTGCGCCGTTGCCAGTATCTGATGGAGGCGTGTTTAGCTCATCCAGCTCGAGATCTTCATTTTCCGACATTGTTATGCTCCTTCATGAAGGGTAAACCCTTCAAATTATCCCGCTTCCTGTTGAGTGCGGATAAAACGCTCAACGATGGTTTCCATCTGTTCCAGAGTTTTATCCATGTTACGTTCGACACCACCGTCTGCCCATTCGATCCGGCAGTCACTGCCAAGCAAGGCTTCATCAGGTACCAATATGATTTTTCCTTGAAAGCCTGATATGGACTGCAATTGATCAATTCTATCCTGCAAAGTGCTGGAAACTTGAGCGCTCGCCCTTATGACGATCCGAGGTTCGTCATGGAGGTCTACCAGACATTGCTCAATCATCTGCAGTACCTCTGTCTCAGGCTGCCTGGCCATCAAGGCGGGGGCCAGCTTTTTGGCAATAGCGATCGCAAGGCTGGCCGCCTCCTTTCGAATATTGCCAACACCATCAATGTGAGTTTGTGAAATGCCACCAAGTTGACCGGCGATGGCATTCAAGAGCTCTGATGAGGAGGCTTCAATCCCCGACAAGGCTGCCTGCTGACCGTCCTTATACCCTTGCTGAATAGCTTCCTCAGTGAAGCGCAGCCTGTCTTCCTCAGTATAGAGGAGAGGAGGAGCCTGTACTTCTTCGGGCTTCTCTTTCTTGGGAATATTGGCAGAGCCAAATTCAGTATCGAAGAGGAATTTTGCATTACTGGACATTATACAACACTCTAGTAAACCAACTCATCATCACCGCCGCCATCAGCCAGCATAATCTCACCTTTATCCGCGAGATCTTTGGCGATGTTCACTATCTCCATTTGGGCTTCATCGACATCTTTCAGTCGGACAGGGCCAAGGGCTTCCATATCTTCGCGGAGGATTTTCGCTGCACGCTCAGACATGTTGCTGAAGAAAAGATCCCTGACGGCTTCGGAGGCGCCTTTCATGCAAATACCCAAACGGTCCTTATCAACATTGCGCAACAACGTTTGAACACCAGCAGGGTCAAGTTTGAGAAGATCTTCAAAGGTGAACATTAGTGCCTTGATCTTCTCAGCGCTGTCCCGGTTTCTTTCTTCAAGGGCCGCGATGAAGCGCCCTTCAGTATTGCGGTCAAAGTTATTAAAGATCTCAGCCATCATTTCATGGCTGTCACGCTTGTTGGTTTTTGCAAGGTTGCTCATGAACTCGCTGCGAAGTGTATCCTCGATCTTATCAAGGACTTCCTTCTGCACTGATTCCATTTGCAGCATGCGATTAACAACTTCCAAAGAGAAATCTTCCGGCAAGGTGCTAAGAACTTTTGCAGCATGGTCTGGGTTGATTTTGCTCATAACCACGGCGACGGTTTGCGGGTATTCGTTTTTCAGATAGTTGGCGAGAACGGCTTCGTTCACGTTTGCCAGTTTATCCCACATAGTGCGACCAGCGGGACCACGAATTTCCTCCATAATGCCGTCGACTTTATCACTCGGCAGGGCTTTCAAAAGGAGCCGCTCAGTTGCCTCATATGTCCCGATCAAGTTGCCTGTTGAAGAAATACTGCCCGCAAATTCAACGAACAAAGCTTCCATTACTTCCGAGGATACTGTGCCAAGGTTAGACATCGCTTGCGAGATATCTCTGATTTCTTCCTCGTCAAGACGGCTCCATAATGGGGCGGAATGTTCTTCCCCCAAGGCCAGCATCATAATCGCAGCCTTGTCCGAACCGGAGAGTTGTTTTACGTCTGTAATCGCCATAATCTAATCCGTAACTCAGGCTTCGTGATACAGCCAGTTGCGCAAGATTGCGACGGCCTCGTCTGGGTGTTTTTCTACAATTTCGCCGACCTTCTTAAGGGCAGATGTCTTAACTTGACCATCGACTTTTGCGATATCAATCATCTCATCCAATTCGGTAAGAGTTTCTGACTGGATTGGGTTACCTTCACTGTCAACAGGACCGGATATGCCTCCCACTCCTGCGGTCTCCGGCAAGGCTACGGTCCCGTCTGGGCCGGGAATGCCGCCGGGGATACCCGGTGCGGCGCCAGGAATGGCGAGGGCATTTCCTGCACTATCCGTCGCCAACGCCCGAGTGAGAAGAGGGCGGACAACCAATAACAGAGCGAGAACTGCCACGACTGCTAGAACGGCCATTTCACCCATACGGAATAAGTCTTGTTTATCCAAGCCCATAAAAATAGTTTCATCAACAGCTTCGCCATCTATGTCAACCGGGGCCAGTTCTACAAATGGCATGTTGACGACTTCAACCACATCACCACGCTCCTCATTGAAACCTATTGAAGATCTTACAAGGCGGGAGACCTGTTCCAGTTCTTCGTCATTGAGAGGCTGATAGGTTGCATTTCCATCGTTGCCAACTGCGGATTTTCCGTTCACTAGAACAGCTACGGTGAGGCGACGAATGTTGCCAACTTCACGAACTTCTGTGGTGACAGTTTTCGAAATCTCATAATTTACAGTCTCTTCGACGCGGTTGGCGTCACTCTGGCTGCCATTGCCAGCACCTGCAGCGGCATCGGCTTCAGGAAGATTGTTGGCAACCGTCACCCCTTCGGCCGGAGCGGTTTGGTCACTCGCTGAAGAAGACTCTTCTATCGTTTGCGTTGAGCGCACAACCTGACCATCCGGATCATAAGTTTCAGACTTAACTGTCTTCTGATCAAAATCCATGAGGGCACTTACTTGAACACGGACATTCCCTTTGCCAAGGGAGCGTTCAAGAAGTAGTTCAATTTGTTCGCGCAGTCTGTTTTCGTGGGTGACCCGAAGGAACTCAGTTTGGCTGCCAAAGCCGCTCCCGGGATTATCTTTGCCATCTCCTCTGGCAAGAAGATTACCTTTGTCGTCAACAATAGAAATTCTGTTTACATCCAGAGTGGGGACGGCAGCTGCTACAAGATGTTGGATAGCAGCAATTTGATCTTCGCGAAGGCGACCTTTTAGTTTCACGATGATAGAAGCACTGGCATCTCTTTTTTCCCGGCTAAACACTTGTCTTTTGGGAAGAACCAGATGAACACGAGCTGAAGCAACATTTCCAATTGCCCGGATCGTTCTGGCAAGTTCGCCTTCCAACGCACGCACCAGATTTACGTTTTGGACAAAAGAAGTTGTTCCAAAAGTGTCAGTGTTGTCAAAGATCTCATACCCAACTGAGCCACCGTTCGGCAATCCATCCTGTGCAACGTCAAGGCGGGCGCGGGCGACTTGGCTTGAAGGAACTTTGATGTTTCGACCATCGGCACTCAACTGATAGGGAATGTTGAGGGCTTCTAGCTTGGAGACAACGGCGCTGGAATCTTCTGGTTCCAGATTGCCAAATAGAAGTGCGTAATCAGAGTCGCCGATTTTGGTCGCCATAAACATTATGAGGGCAATCAAACCGACTGCAACTCCTCCTAATACCGCGACCCTTACAGCACCGAGACTCTGTAATAGTTGACTAAGACCGTTCACTACTGACACCTATAAGCATTTGACGAGATGGACACACGTCCTCACGCCTACCGAATCTAGATGCAGGATATAAACAGAAAGTTAACAATGGGCAATTTTTGCCGGGTTTTGGGAAAATTTTGCCTATTTAAACAAGTTATTGAATTAGAAGATAAAAATATAAAAGCGATTCCGCCATTTTGAGGGAACCGCTTTGACATTTACCGAATCAATTTTGCAACAGGCAAGCTGTTAATTGCTCAACTCTGGGGGTGGGGGAGGCCGATATTGTTGCAACCTAGTGGTGCGCAGGCCCGGTAAACCATGTTTTTCGATTGCTTTTTGCCAGGATAAAAACTCTTCAACTGACAGTTTATAACGGTTGCACGCGTCATCAAGGCTGATCAAGCCGCCCCTTACGGCTGCAACCACTTCCGCTTTGCGCCGGATAACCCAACGCTTGGTATCTACTGGAGGTAGATCTTCCACGGTCATTGGTTTGCCATCCAGGCCAATAATCTGACTGATTTTATGCTCACTATGAGACTGCATTTTGGCGCTACCTTGCTCCAACTTCATCATTTGCTTGAAGTGGATCGTAGCGACGTGGTTTTAACAAACCGCTAAAGAGATTGGTTAATTTTGTATTTCCTGACCAATGGCAGCCAATTGGCCAGGAAATTAGGAGTAATATCAAGCGGTTGGTTTATCGTTTGATCCGAATGAGTTCTTCCAACATTTCGTCGGCAGTGGTGATAATCTTACTTGCGGCAGAGTAAGATCGCTGTGTTACGATCATTTTTGTAAACTCATTGGCAATATCAACGGTAGAAGCCTCAGTGGCACCGGAGACCATACGGCCTGCACCACCAATTGTTGCTTCACGCAATGTAAAAGTTCCTGATTCAGGGCTCTCGTCGTAGGCATTGCCGTCGAGATTGCGCATCTCATTCGGGTTGGGGAATGTGGCTACCGGAATTTTGTAGATGTACTTTGAAGTACCGTTATCAAATTTCGCAATTACATTACCTTCTTCATCGATAAAGACGGAATTGAAGGCACCAAACAGCGCGCCGTTCACATCTGAAGATACGAGCTCACTAGGACCAGCAAAATGTGTAAAGCCATCAGATTGATCGTCAGATCCAAAATTCAGGGTCAGATTTTGCGGTGTATCAATACCCAGGGCAGCAGCCCAAGGAATTGATATTGTATTGGTCTGGGTTGTGGCACCGGAGGACAGGTCGATAGTACCGTCTGTATTGAAGGCGACAACCTCTGTCGACAGGGTGTCTTCATTGCCGTCACCGTCAGTATCGGCTGTAATCTCAAGTGTCCATTCGTTTGGTGTGACACCTGTGCCTGTCTTCAAGAAGTTGAAAGTAATGGAATGCGCAGCACCCACACTATCATAAACTTGGAAAGAGCGTACAAAGTGCGGTGTGGTTGCGCCGCTTGTCATATCACCTGCCACATAACCAGCGCCAAAACTTGTTTGGGATTTCGCAAGATTTGCCTTCAGGTCAATAACGGTTGTCGGTTCCGCGTTACCGGTAAGGCCTGAAATATTGACAGGTTGAAGGGCTGCAAGATCAGACTGGTTTGTTGGAATGGCGCCTGAAGGGTCAATCTCCCAACCCTGCAGATAATACCCTTGAGCGTTTCTCAAGCGGCCTTCATCGTCAGGTTCAAAAGTACCCGCGCGGGTGAAAAGGTAATTGCCGCCAGAGGCTGTTGGATCAGGCAGGGTGTTTACTACAAAGAAACCATTACCAGCGATCGCGATATGCGTATCCTGATTTGATGCAGTGATAAGGCCCTGAGTGTCGACCTGAGCAGTTGGGTGAACGATTACACCGCCTGGTGAATAAGTCGTGTCGGTCGCGCTCTCAGTGACCAAAGTGGAAAAAACTGCCCGAGTATCTTTGTAGCCAACGGTGTTGGCGTTGGAGATGTTGTCGGAAATCATTCCCATGGACATTGATTGAGCGGCCAGTCCGGACACGCCGGAGAACATTGCTGCTGTAAGACTCATGATATTACTCCTTTAATAAATGCCAGACCTTAAAAAGCCCGACAGATTACGGTGCGGCGGATCAGGCCGCGTTGTCTGTAGTGTCACCTACGGCTACGGAGGTGATGTTGTTTATGCTAATTGGCATGTTGTTGACGAAGAGCATTGGAACGCCACCAATGGTTTCTACGCGCTGGGCTGTCCCTTTGATGTTGAAGCCAACATCAACGGTGCTACCACCGTCCGTGGTCGCATTAGGGACAAGGAAGTAGAGGCCATCAGGTGCCTGTCCGCCGCCTGTCGAAAGCTGACCGTCCCAGGTAAATGATGTCTCGCCAGCTGAAACGGTGCCGTCAACAGTGATTGTGTCTACTTTGGCGCCACTCTCATTGTAGATGTCATAGGAAACATTATCGGCAGCAACTGAGAAGTCCATATTCCAGGTGACTTCGCCATTTTCCATGTTGCCAATGTTGGCATTGGCCTCCACCGTCTTGCCAAGATAGTCAATAAGGATCGTTGCCTGACTATTTTGTTGATTAATAGATTGCAGGTTTATCAATGCTTCCAGGTTCTCATTAGTTGCAATGGATTGTTCAACCTGGGTGAAGTTTACGAGTTGGTTCGTAAATTCATTTGAGTCCGTGGGGTTGAGCGGATCCTGATTTTGCAGCTGAGTCGTCAACATCAACAGGAAGTCGTCGAAGTTGTCTGCCAACTTACCTTGGGCATCTCTGGCATCAGAGGGGCCTTTGTAATATAGGGCATTTGCCTCATCGATATTCATATCGTTTCCTTTTACCTACAACTTGGTAGTTGCCGTCAAACTTGAATGTTTAACCCGCCTGAAGTCGCATTTTGCGCACTTAAGGCTGCTAGTTGCGTTTCCAGTGAGATTTCTTCTTCAGGTTCGGAGTTCGCTGTTTCAACTTGTTCGCCGGTTGGCATTTCTTCGCCATCGGTTCCCTGTTGAAGGCTAAAGCTCAGACTATCTCCATCAGCGTCGAAGCCAGCGTCCTTGAGTGCTTGTTCCAAGAGTTTTGAATCTTGTTGTAGAAGATCTAAGCTATCCTGATTTTCTGCAGAAATAGCAGCCAGGATTCGCCCGTCTTGGGCAATTTCCAGTTTAATATCCACGCGGCCAAGTTCTGCCGGGTGAAGTTGAACCTTGATTTTGTCAGCTCCGTCTTTTGATGCAGAAATCAATTGGCTGGAAACTTGTTCTGCTGGACTACCTGCCTGCGAAGTTGCCCGATTTGCCAGACTGGACTGACTTGCGGAACTTGCGGAAGTGCTGTCCACACCTGTTACAGCGCCGCCTGTAGAGGCAAGAGTGCCGCTTGTAGACAGATCAGATGTGGCAGGTGTAATCAGCGTTGTGCCAAATTCTCCGTTTGGAATGACAATTGGCATCTCTGCCTGCATCACATTTTGGGTGACCGTACCAACCGCGGTTGCTGTTTGCGGTGTGGTTAAGGTGCTATTGTTTTGCAATAGGGTTGCCTGGGTGGCTGTTTCACCTGAGATTACAGAATTTTGGACAGAGGCCACGCTAGTGGCTTTCCCGTTTGAGGCAAGAGAGACTTTGCCCTTAGCGGCGCCTAGCAATTCAGAAATCTTGTTGGACAGTGTTTCTTTGTCTGTCAAGTGAGCCATTTCATCTTGCCGCATTTGCTGCATGGCAGTTGGTTTGGCGGTTTGCTGGGCGACAACTGTTGGGGCTTCATCAGATCCAAGTACTTGTTTCGCTCCTGAATTACTCACAGTTTTTTGCTGTGGGTTGGCGGCAACAGCTTGCTGTGATGCGGCGCTGGTTACGACACTTTTACCCTCCGAGCTACCGGTTGAGGCAACTGTTTGAGTGACTTCAGTGTTTTTACCTACCATACTTTTTGCGGTTTCACTGGCGGGAGTATTGGCGATAACCTGTTGTGCTTTCTCCGTAGGGGAGGCAGCCTTAGCATTTACAGGCAGTGTTTCATTGATCGCCGTTTCAACATTCCCTTTTGACAATGTCTCTACAGGTTTAGCCTCTCCGCCATTAAGATTCTGCGTGATCGCCATTGGCTGAACTGACTCAGAACCTTCCATAGGAACTTTAGAGGTGGTTATCGAAGTCACTTCTGTCGTGCCTGTCAGCTGTGTGGTAGTGGTTTCCACAGCAGCAGGTAGAGCTTCTTCGGTTAACTGTATGTTAGGTGTTTCGTTGTTCGCGTCTTCGTCAGCTTTTGCTTCTGAGTGTTCTGTCTCAGAAGAGGCATCGACCTGATCATCTGAACGATCATTTTCAGGGCGAGCCTCCCGACTATCGCTTACTTCATAATCAGAAGTTTCAGCGGCAGCCGTGTCGATATATTTTGCGAAATCTTCTTCGTGGGCACTCCCAACTTGGGGCCCCCAGTTAAAAGAAGCGTCTTTCGCTTTTGCAATTTGCGTAATATCCATCGACTTAAACTCACTTTATTTGCGCTATATATTTTGCGTCGCTAGGTATTAAGCAAAACCCGGGCCAGTTTTTGAAGAGCCGATATTTTCTTTTGTTTTTATGGTGTTGTTGCGAAGTGAAAGCTGAATTTCGCTGAGACAAAATTACCTGTTCCGGAAAAAAATGACCCCCATGTGGTCTTTTATTCCTCCCTGCATTTACCCTTTGAATTCAGTGATATTACAAATTGGCATTGCACTTGCATATTAATGGGGGAATTAAAAATGCAACAATTGAAATGATGATCGGTGATTGTGATTATGTGTTTGAAAAATATACATAAAAATAATTCTCAAAAGACAGGTCAAATTGCGAGACTGACTGGCATCTTTTGCCGATTTGATCAATTGGGAATGAAAGGCGCGGTCAAAATTGCCGCTTTCAATACCCCTGAAACTCAGTGGGGAGATTTAAAATGAGTCTGAACCAGATCATGAATTCAGGTGTTACAGGTATGCTGAGTCATCAGCAGGCACTCAATGTAACATCAAACAACATCGCTAACGTTCAAACCGAAGGTTACGCACGTAAAACTGTAGATTATAGTACAATTGTGCTGGGTGGTTTTGGCGCTGGCGTTGAGGTAGAAGACGTCCGGCGCGTAACTGACGAATTCATTTTGCGGGAACTACGTCTCTCAACAGCTGACTCAGAACAGTACCGCGCGATGTCAGATATCTACGGAAAACTGCAGGCACTATTAGGTGACCCTTCTGCGAATACATCCCTAACAGGCAAAGCAGACTCTATTCATACCTCTTTTTCAGCTCTTACTGTTGATCCTACATTATCAGTTTCCCGTACAGCGGCGCTTACCGAGGTGGCTAACTTTGGTACTGAAACTGATAGGCTTCTAACCCAGATCCAAAGCTTAAGAAAAGAAGCTGACACGCATATTGCCTCTGAAATCGAAACCGTAAATGCAGCGATCCTTAGAATTCACGAATTAAACAAAGAAATCTCTTCAGCGACAATTAGTGAGAAACCAACCGGTGAGTTGGAAGACAAGCGGGATCAAGCGCTTGCTGAGATTTCCGAAATCATGGATGTAAAAACTTACCCGCAGGGGAATAACTCTCTGGCAGTGGTAACAAATTCGGGGCAACAACTACTGGACTTTACGCCGCGGCAATTGGTCTATTCACCGGCAGCCTCCGTTTCTTCTGAAGCGATTTTTGATCAGATCAGTATTAACGTATATGACACTGTGACGAAGACCACTGCAGCCACAGGCCTGCCTCTCGATCCTGAACTTTCTAGTGGGTCGCTTCGTGGCTGGTTAGATATGCGGAATGTTGAATTGCCCGCGCTTGCCGATCAGATTGGTACTTTGGCTTCAGCCACAGCCGAACAATTTAACGCGGTTCATAATGCCAATACGGCAGTTCCGCCACCTGCATCCCTAACTGGACGCAGTACGGGGCTGGTAGCGGCTGATGGTCATGGGTTTACAGGCGAGGCAACTTTTTACAGTTTTGACGCCAATAACGACATCGTTGCATCTTACACTGTTGACTTTGATGCGGTGGGAACAAATACGCTTGCGGATGTGATCGCTGAAGTTAATGGTGCGCTTGGTGCCGGTACTCTCGCGCTAACCAATGGTGTAATGACAATGGCCGCACAAGGGGGGGCGACTGGAGTTGGTATTGCGCAGGACGCAGCTGATCCAGCTTTAAGAGCAGGACGCGGCTTTTCTCATTTCTTTGGCATGAATGATCTGATTGATGCCCGCGTCCCCACGCATTTTGAAACAGGTCTGGTGCCAGCAGACAATCACAGCTTCACAGGAACCACCGATCTGGAGTTTCGGGGACCAAATGGGGAGGTGCAAAGTACCTTTACAATTGATTTCGGGGCAATCGGTGCAACCATGCAGGATGTGGTTGATGAAATCAATGCCAGCATTTCACCCGCCGCCACCGCTGTGCTGACCGCGGAAGGTGCTATTGAGATCACAAATGCTGCCGGTTATGAAAACTACAAAATGAACGTGGTCAGTGATACTTCAAATCGTGCGGCAACAGGCACCTATTTTTCTGATATGTTCGGTATCGGTCTTCGGTACCCTAGCGATCAGGGTATGGATTTCGGTGTCCGCGATGATATTGAAAACTCCCCCATGACAATGGCGCTGGCGCAGATCAATCCTGCCGGGACACCTGCCTTGAACTTATCAGATAACCGCGGTGCCCTCGCTTTTCAGGATCTTCGCAACGCGACGATGGATTTTCCGACAGTGGGGGAATTGCCAGGATCAGTTGTTACCATCGCAGAATATGCCGCACAGATTTTAGCAAAATCCGGTCTTGATGCGGCACGTGCAGATAGTTTGCAGCAGGATCGTACGACACTCGCCGAGGTGTTGAATGAAAAGCTGCAAGAAGCCTCTGGTGTTAATATGGACGAAGAGCTTGCCAATCTGATTGTTTATCAAAATTCCTACAACGCAGCGGCCCGGGTTATTACCACTGCGCGCGATATGTATGACGTATTGCTGAATATCGTATAGGGCCAAGGATAGGAGAAGTATCATGACACGCGTATCAACTTACCAGCAAAGTCAGACACTTATTCAACATATGTTGAATTCGCAAAAGCACGTGACCGACGCGCAGCGCCAGGTTAACACCGGTAAGGTTGCTGACACCTATCAGGGCCTTTATCAGGAGGCGACAAGCCTTGCGGGCGCGAAATCACTGGTGAGTACGCTGGAGCAGCATAAAGAGAATGCGGGTGTTATTCTGACGAATTTGCAGACATATGATCAGATGCTTGGCTCACTTGAAAATGCGGCGACTGATCTTAAGGAAGCGGTTATGGGTGCAGTGAACTCATCCTCCTCACTGGGATTGGAAGCGACCGTTGAAGGTGTTTTTAACACGGTTTTGGGGGTGCTTAATTCTGCGGATACTGAGGGTTATCTGTTTGCAGGCTCTAAAAGGTCTGTTGCCCCCATTAATATTACCAGTTGGTCGGACCTAACCACAGCACTTGAGCCACCAACAGATATTTTTACAAATGATACTTTGAAACGTCAGGTGCGCATCGATGAAAATCGTGTGCTGGAAACAGGGATGGTTGCAGATGAGTTGGCGTTGGATATCATGACGTCACTACAGCGTATCGCGCTTTGGCAAAATGGTACCCTTCCAACAACGGCACCTGTGCCAACAGGCCCCGCAGGACCTGTTACGTCACCACTGCGTCAAGAGGATCAGGATTTTCTTATTGGTGAGATACAACAGCTTGAAAATCTAGTCCGTGGCTTCAATGAAGCGCGGGGTGTAAATGGTCTTAACTTGAAAACAGTGATCGATACGCAGGAACAGCTGGATCTTCAGATTGATCAAGCAAAGATTTTTGTCAGCAATATCGAAGATGTGGATGCGGCAGAAGCGATTACAAATCTCAATCAGGCTAATTTTGCGCTGGAATCTTCTTACAACGTTCTCAGCCAAATCAACCGAACCAGCCTCCTGAACTTCCTGTAAGTCTTATGGAATAAGGGAGGCGGGCTCATCTCCCCTTGCATAAACTTAATTCAGGCCTATATTGCCCGCCATGAATTCATTAGGTTTTGATACAGCACCAGAAGATACTCGGGTTGTCGTTGCCATGTCCGGCGGCGTGGACAGTTCGGTGACAGCTGCGCTCCTGAAAGATCAGGGCTATGACGTGGTTGGCATCACGCTTCAGCTTTATGATCATGGTGTAGCGGTTCAGAAAAAAGGCGCCTGCTGCGCAGGTCAGGATATCCATGACGCCCGCCGTGTCGCGGAAGCCATCGGTATTCCTCATTATGTGCTGGATTATGAAAACCGTTTTCAAGACAGCGTCATGGACGAGTTTGCTGACAGTTATTTGCGCGGTGAAACGCCAGTGCCGTGCGTGCGCTGTAATCAGACGGTAAAATTCCGGGATTTGCTGGAAACGGCACAGGATCTAGGCGCGGTTGCCATGGCGACAGGTCATTATATCCGCCGTGAAGGTGATGCGACTGGTGCAAAACTTTACCGCGGTGCAAATTCCATCAAAGATCAAAGCTATTTTCTGTTTGCAACAACGCAGGAACAAGCTGATTTCCTGCGTTTCCCGCTTGGTGGTTTGACCAAAGACGAAACGCGCGCTCTTGCAGATAAATATAATCTGGCCGTAGCGGCAAAACCTGAAAGTCAGGATATCTGCTTTGTACCCAATGGCAACTATGCCAGCGTTATTGAAAGATTACGCCCGGGGGCCGGAAAATCTGGTGACATTGTCGATTTGAATGGTAACGTTCTGGGGCAGCACAACGGGATTATCAACTATACAATCGGGCAACGCCGCGGCTTGGGTGTCGCGACAGGCAGCCCGATTTATGTTGTGCGTCTAGACCCTGAAAATAACCGTGTGGTTGTTGGTCCTCAGGAGGCCTTGCTCGTCTCCGGTATTTCCTTGAAGGAAGTCAACTGGATCGGGGATAAGCCGCTGGATGATCAGGGCATTGACGTTATGGTCAAAGTCCGCTCAACGCAGGAGCCGATGGAAGCAACCGTTTTCGGCGCGCCAAATGGCTGGGCTGAAGTCCGCTTGAAAGAGCCTGAGGCGGGAGTTTCCCCAGGTCAGGCCTGTGTGATGTATGATGGGGATCGGTTGCTTGGCGGCGGCTGGATCGCCGGTACGGAAGCCCCTGTCACCATTTAGGACGCTCTTCGATTACTCGTCGATTTCTTGGTTAAATATGAATTTCAGCCAAGTCGATGCGGATGGAATTCGTTCGATATCTCTCGTGAAGCTCAAAAGTGTAATTATTTTCATTTCACCGCTTGACAGAGGGGGTAAATAACCCTAAAAACCGGGCTCCAGACGCCAAATATGGCGCCCTTTTTTGGGGCGGAGTAGCTCAGTTGGTTAGAGCAGCGGAATCATAATCCGCGTGTCGGGGGTTCAAGTCCCTCCTCCGCTACCAGAAATCTCTCTCGTAAATAATTTGAACTGTTTCAAGCGATTAATAGCGCAATTTGCCGTTCAGTCAGTTGCTTGCTTTGTATTAGGCTAACCCGTATTTAAATATTGGACGCAGGTTTCCTCGTTGAAAACTATGCGTGAGCTTAGAGCAACGAATAGATGGCCAGGATGACAACCACCATTAAGGAGCAGGCCATCAGGAGATTGACGCGGAACTGGATGCGGGGCGCGAGTTCCATCCGTTCGACATATATGCCCGCGGCCAACCACAATAGGTGAATGGGAATCCAGATCGCGTTGAGGATCCCGAACTTGATCACCGTCTCTGTGAGCAAGGCATCTGGTAAGATGGCAAATCCGGAAAATAAAGTTGTATTCACCGCATAGGCTTTGGGATTGATTGCCTGAAGTGTGACACCGGAAAAGAAGCCGGGTCGGCTATCCGCTTCGATAAAGGAAATCTTTGATCCGGCGGTGGCAATACGGAAAGCCAAATATGACAAATAAAGGGCCGACACGACCAGCAATACGTTCCGGACCAAAGGCAGGGCAAAGATGATAGCCGCCAGCCCTGTGACCACAGCAAGCCCTACAAGGGCGTTACCGATACATAATCCGGAAACATACTGCAACCCCGCTTTACGGCCAAACGCAGCCCCAACCCCCGCGGTTGTAAGGACACCAGGTCCTGGCGTAATCAACAGAAAAAATACCGCAACGGCAAATGTTAGCACTGTATGATGCTCCAGCACTTAGTTATCTTTATTTTTAGTGGTCTAGGGCAACGGTGGTTTATCAAAACAATCATTGTGAATGGTCAAATGGACTAGAGTTTTTGAAGCTATTTTCAAAATCAGATCAATCATAATACATATTTTCGATAGATTCTGAAATCTAGGATATTCAAAAAAGAGGCTAACCCTAGCAATGCCGGTTTCTTCCGATGAAAACGAAAAATCCTCGTCTGTTGAATAAAGGCGGTGTTTTTTATGAGCTCAGCTTAGCTTTAAACTTGGTGAAACTGACCCCGCCAGCGATTATCAAGAGACCGAATATCATCCATGGCCATATGGTTCGAGGATCAATCATAATACCAAACAAGTTTGTTGAGACCGACGGTGCGTTGCTGTTTTTCAAGGTAGAGATCATCTCCAGAATCCCTATTAAACCCACTGCAATCGCAAGAAGGGAAAGGGCGGAGAAAATGTATGCGGAGGCTAATTTTTCATCCTTATCTCGTCTCAATCGTTTGAAGATGTCGGTCGCAAGACCGGACAGACCGCTTGGGGCAAAGAGTACGATTGTTATGAATAGAATACCCGCATAAAGGTGCAAATTATCCGTTGTCCCGTTTAAACCTGAAAAAATGGCGGTTAGGAGGAGGGCGCCAAGAGGTGGCCCCCAGAAAACTCCCGTACCACCGATAAAAACCATCTGGAGAATGAGCCAGGATTGTTGAAGGCTAATAATTTCAACGGTAACGAATTCATAGGTAAGGGCAAACAGGCCACCTGCAATACCTGCGAGAAAGCCGGAAACACAAAAAGTGAAATGTTTGAGTTTCCTTTGGCTGTATCCCAAAGATTCAATCCGGTCTGAGTTTTGTCCGGCGGCTTCAGAAATCCTCCCAACAGGGCTCGCATTGAACCAGGCAGCAAGCCCTATCACAATGAGAACCCAGGTCCAAACGATGTAAAACACAGCTGTATCAGATTGGAAATCAAAACCTAGAAAAGGCGGCAACTGGGTTCGATCAACACTGCCGCCATAAAATCTTCCAAAAACAGTAGAAGAAGCAATGACAAGCTCTGCGACGGCAAAACTGAGCATTGCAAAGACCAATCCCCCGCGCCGCGTGGTAAAACTGCCAAGAACAAAGGCACCTAATAATCCCATTAACCCCCCAAATAAGGGGATGAGGGGGGCTACAATCCAGCTATCACCATTGGAAAAATAATTTATGACATGAACCGCGAAAAAACCGCCAAATCCAAAATAGGCGGCATGTCCCAAAGAAAGAAGGCCTGCCTTACCCAACAACAGATTATAGGAAACAGCCAGAACAACGGCGATCCCCATCTGATTAAAGGTGAGTATGTGAGATGGACTATTGGTCAAAAGGGGGGCGAAAAAAGACAACGCCGCCAAGGCTGAAATTCCTAAAACAGGATATTTGATTGAAACGGGATTTTCTCTATAGGTCACACGATATACACATATTTTTTTATTATTGGTTTATCTGATCATATCTCAATTGCGCAGAATTGAAATGCAATTAATAGGGTTTATAGTGAATTGTGGGCTGCTCATTTTTGCCGGAATCAACTTCACGAGTTCTAAGACATGTATGGCTGAAACAGGTGTTTTCCAGCGAATAAGTCAAAACCGATACTAATAAATGAGTGATTTGGTTAGAAAAGCTTCATAAAAACTTGTGATAGTTATCAGACTGAGTTATCCGTGCCCTGTACAACCGATATATTTGTATAGGTAAGGGTTTGGATATGGCGGAACATGACTTAGACGCGGACCATTTAGAAACGCTTGATCGTGATCTGGGACGACTGAGTACTCTTGAACAAGCATCCGTTTTTGTTGCCAGGCCCTTGGTCGGGCCCGGGATTGCTCTGATCTTTATGGTGTTTGCGGGTATTTTGGCCGCGACCGTTTTTGGCGCTTCCAGTAACAGCTTTATCGTTATCATCGCCGCTGTGTTCGGGGCCTATATGGCGCTTAACATTGGTGCAAATGACGTTGCGAACAATATGGGGCCGGCGGTGGGGGCGAATGCGCTTACCATGGTTGGGGCCATTGTGATTGCCGCTATTTTTGAAAGTGCAGGTGCGTTGATTGCAGGCGGTGATGTGGTGTCCACCATTGCCAAGGGGATTATCGCCCCGTCCAGTATGCCGACGGTGTCAGTTTTTATCTGGGCAATGATGGCTGCGCTTCTCTCCGCGGCGCTATGGGTGAATTTGGCAACCTGGATTGGCGCGCCGGTCTCTACAACCCATTCTGTGGTTGGTGGTGTGATGGGCGCGGGTATTGCCGCCGCTGGATTTGCCGCGGTCAACTGGGCCACCATGAGCAAGATCGCCGCCAGCTGGGTCATCTCCCCGGTTTTGGGTGGTTTGATTGCGGCTTTGTTCCTTTGGTTCATCAAGTCACGCATCATTTACCAAGAAGATAAAATAACCGCTGCGAAGCGTTGGGTGCCCGTTCTTGTGGGCATCATGTCAGGTGCTTTTGCCAGTTACCTTGCGCTTAAAGGCCTGAAAAAAATCATCAAAATTGATCTGCAAACAGCGATCCTGATTGGCGCTTCTATTGGCGTTCTTTTCTGGTTGGTCATGCGGCCATTGGTGGCACGTCAGGCGAGGGGCTTAGAGAACAGAAACAAATCCTTGAAGAAGCTGTTTAATGTTCCTTTGATTGTCTCCGCGGCGCTGTTGAGTTTTGCCCATGGCGCCAACGATGTGGCTAATGCAGTTGGTCCTCTGGCCGCCATTGTACAGGCGTCGCAATCTGGTGATTACGGAACTGCGATCTCAATACCATTATGGGTGATGGTTATCGGCGCCGCCGGTATTTCTTTCGGGCTGTTCCTTTTTGGATCAAAGATGATCAAAGTGGTCGGCGATCAGATTACCAAGCTAAACCCGATGCGGGCTTATTGTGTGGCATTGTCTGCGGCGATTACAGTGATTGTGGCAAGCTGGTTAGGCCTACCGGTCAGCTCAACTCATATCGCAGTGGGCGCAGTATTTGGCGTGGGCTTTTTCCGTGAGTGGGATACGGTACGTCGCATGAAGAAGGTCAAATTGACCCCTGATCAGCAGGTTGAGGTGTCGGTTGAGGAACGGAGCCGGAGAAAACTGGTAAGACGCTCCCATTTCTTGTCAATTATTGCTGCTTGGGTGATCACTGTCCCCGCTGCAGCGATCATTTCTGGTTTGATTTTTATGGTATTTTCTTGGGTCGCAATCTAGGGGGATTGGATCATATATGTTTGTCAAACAGGTTGGGTTTTTGCCGATTGTCAAATAGCTACTGATATTAGGAATAAGGGTTAAAAGTCATCAGTTATTGATAACTCTCTAACCCATATTTCCTTCTAATGGATGTGAGGGCGCCTTCATTCTCAAGTTGCTGAAAAGCACTTTTGAGTTTTAAAAAATCACCCTCTGGGAAATTTTTTGAGGCGGCCATATACACATCGGTTGTTTCGGAAAGAGGTGGCCCAATTGTTATGGCCGATCTGCTCTCCAGCCCCTGTGAAAGCAGAACCCCAGAGAGCAAGACATTTGAGGTATACCAGGCATCAAGCCGCTGTTTGGAAAGCATCCTAAAGCTGGTTTGTTCAGTCTCCAGTGGAACGAGGTTTTTAAAACCCATACCTTTTAACTGGTTCTCTAACGAGGAGCCTTTTAGAACGCCAATGCTTTCCAACTCTCTCGCTTCCGCGATGCTATACGCGAGGCTGTCTTTGCGGGATACAATAAACCTAACAGCAACAACTAGCCGTCCTATCCAGACAAAGTTTGCCGCACGTGTGGGGGTTCTGGCGAGAGAAACCAAAACTGTATTTGAACTGTTTTCGGTTAAGTACAGCGCGCGCTTATAAGGGTATATTTGGGGGGATGGGTACTCTAATCCTGCGCGCTTGAATACCGCTTTTGAAATCTCAATTGCTAACCCTTTGATCTTACCGTCTTCAACATATGAGGTGGGATAGAGGTTGTTGGAGATCAGGTTGATTTCTGACGAGCTGGCTGGATTTATCTGAATCAAAAGCAGATTAATAGCGATTGAAAGCGCGTATAATCTAAAAAGAAATCCCATATGAAGCCACCCTTATTCTACACCGCCACTCTGCAATATAAAAATGATATGAAGCATGAATTGAATTAGTCAAATCGTGCGGCTTTACAAAAATGATGCATAAAAAAAGCCCGGTCATGGACCGGGCTTTTTACTTGATTGTCAGAGAAGGCGATTAACTTTCGTCACTCACATTTATCTGGGCTCGAAGGGCTGTTTCATCAACGACATCCAGATCAACACCTTCCAGTGTGATAGAGAAGTTAGATTGGCCATCAACGGTTAGAACAGTATCCGTTCCAGTATCCGTCAGAATAACATCTGCGTCGCGATCTGCCGTTGCGATCCCAAGGCTATCAAACAGACTATCCAAATCAATAGTATCACCTTCAGCAATATCGAAGTCGGTGACAGTATCATCGCCATTATAAATACTTGTGTAAAGGAAAGTATCTGCACCAATACCGCCGGTTAGTTGGTCATCTTGGTTGCTGCCATTCAGGGTATCATCACCTGCACCACCATCCAGAACGTCATTTCCTAAGCTACCGTCGAGATAGTCGTTGCCTACCCCGCCATGCAAGGTGTCCAGGCCGCTTCCGCCAAATAGTTGGTCATTGCCTTCTTCACCATAGAGCAGATCATCATCTCCTTCACCGCCAAGGGTATCATTACCCTCGCCGCCATAGAGCGTATCATTGCCCGTCTCACTATAGATAGCGTCGTTGCCTTCTCCACCATCGTAATGATTGTCAACTCTGACAACACCGCCTCCAAAGGCTGTATAGTCGCCATAATTGATAAAATCATCACCGCTCGTGCCAATAATGTTTTCAATGCTGCCAAGTGATTCTATGAGTTGTCCATTTAGAGAAACAAAACCATTGCTATTGATTGAGATGCCGTCAGAAAGGTGTCCGTAATATGCTGTATCAGTGCCATCGCCACCATCAAGCACATCGTTTAGGCCGCCACCTCCGGAGCCACCAACGATCGTATCATTCCCTTCACCACCGATAAAGACATCCGCTCCGTCAGTTCCGATAAGGATATTGTCATCTGGGGTGCCTTCAATCGTTGAACCGGTTTGTTTGAAAACAGCTACGATCGCAGTATCCGTTTCATCACCATCAGTTACTTCATAACCAATAAGATCGCTTCCAGTAACATTTGAAACCAACACATCACCATTTGAGACCGAAGTTATTGAGTTCAGAGCACCAGCGTCCGAGACCGCTAATTGATCCCCATTTGCATCAGTGTCATTGGCTGTCAGAAGTGCCCCTGCGATTGTAAAGGCGGAGGCATTGGTGACAATAAAATCATCCGCCGCAATAGGCGCTACATTTGGCTCATCATTCGTACCATTGATTGCAATCGTAATGGTTTGTGGCGTGCCATCCGCAGAATACACAACAAAGCTATCCGTCAAACTGTCAAAGTTGTTCAGGTCGTCAACTGTCGGGTTGCTGTTATCCAATGTGTATTCCCAGACGCCAGCAGTCGTCATAGTAAATGTACCATAGCCATTGGCAGATGTTCCGCTGCTCTCCAAGAACAAGTCATCAGGATTATCTACATCAGCACTATTGAGTGATCCTCCAACAGTGTCGGTATCATCATCTTCAGTGACGGAACCTGATGTTGTACCAGAAATGACCGCCGCGTCATTCGTACCATCGACATTGATTGTAACAGTCGCAGTTTCAGTGGTTGGGGAACCGCTGATTGAAGCCGTGTAATCAAAGACAAGTGTCGCCTGATCTGAGGTATTCATTACATCAAATGCAGATGAACCATCCGTAGCACTTCCAATTGGAGTGATATCCAAAGATACCTGAACATCCTCCTCATTTGTAGCATCGAATGTCAGCTCGCCATGGCCCGCAATGGTCAATTTCCAGATGTTGGAGCCAACGGCTGTCTCAACCCAACCGGAATGGATCACGGCGGCTTGCCCAGGCATTGTCAATGTAACTGCACCTGGTGCATTAAAGATTGTGTCCCCATCATTTGGAACGAAATCCTGATCCCAAGTTGGGGCCTGACCAGTTATAACTTCCGCGGTGATATCAGTATCTTCGTCAGTCGTGATAACATCATCCAACAGGACGGGTACTTCAACGCCATCAACAATAACCGCAACATTTTCAATGCTACCGGCTGTCAGGGTGCGACCAGCGACATTCAAAGTAGCTGTACCGCCCGCTTCAACCTCATTAGCAAATTTTGCAATCGCTTCTTCATGAGCAGCAAACTCTGCGGCCGTGAAATAAAGTTCCAGTGTATCGTTTCCGATCTCGCCTTCTACGATATCTGCAGCGCCAGCATTAGCATTCATAACCCATTGAATAGTATCGTCGCCAGAACCGCCCATGATAGTGTCGCTGCCGTTTCCTCCCAGCAATGTGTCATTGTCCGCATTTCCGAACATTTCGTCATTGCCAGTACCGCCAACAAGAAGATCATTTCCTTCATTGCCGAACATCAGGTCGTGACCTGAATCACCCACAACAGTGTCATCTCCAGTGCCGCCTGAAATATGGTCGTCGTCATCGCCACCGCGGAGAGAGTCATTATCTGCGCCGCCGATCATGGTGTCATTGCCAGCACCACCATGCATCTTGTCAGAACCACCGTCACCATACATGAGGTCGTTGCCGCCATCGCCATACATGACATCGTCGTCAGCACCGCCACGCATAGTGTCATTGTCAGCGCCGCCGTGCATTGTGTCGTTACCGCTGTCACCAAACAGGCTGTCTGCGCCTTCCTCA